>WAQM01000240.1 GCA_015520245.1 Pyrodictiaceae archaeon | reverse complement strand
CCGCCCCCTCCACACGGCGTACACCACGACGCTCGCCCACCCCTTGCCGAGCACGCGGACCCCGGCGACCTCGAGCCGTCCCTGATCGACCACCGCCTCTACCCCCAGCCTCTCCAGCTCGGCTATCGTGTCGTCGCAGCCCGGGGCCTCCGGCTTAGGGTAGCAGAGGGCGGGCCTCGCCTCGTCCAGGGTGAGGAGCCGGGCGCTGCTCAACGCGGCTCCCTCCACCGATAGAGCTCCGGCCGGAGCCACGGCGGGGCCTTCACGGCGAAGCGGTAGAGCCAGTCCCAAACGCGCGCGGGTAGTCGGTGTGCCTCCTTCACGTCGAGGGGCTCGAGGCTGAAGCCCCTCATGGAGCCGGGCACCCACTCGCTTGCCCTCGCCATGAGCGCGTCCAGGGCGCTGCGGAGCGCGCGCCTGCGGAGCGTGAGCAGCGCGCCGTCCTCGCCCAGCCAGGGGCCGGCCGGGTCGCCGGAGTGCTTCTCGACGAACCTCGCGCTGTGCGGCTCGATCCAGGCGGGCGGGCCGCGGTGCAGCTCCAGCTCGGGCAGGGGGTCGTGGAGGACCTCGACGGCTAGGTAGGCGCAGCCCTCGACCTCGTCGACGAAGCAGGAGTGGTCGAGCGCGACGAAGCCCAGCCTGTCGAGAAGCCTGGCCGCGTTCCTCGCGGCCCTCCGCGCGATACCCCACAGCGTGTCGGGCGGCAGGGGGTCTGGGGGCTTGGCCCTCAGCAGCACTATCCGGCGGCCCCGTAGGGCCCCCGAGGCCTCCTCGGGCGGCGGGGCCTCGGCCCCCTCGAAGAACCGGGCGCTGGGCCGGCTGAGGTAGAGCCTCGAGGCCAGGATGAATGTGGCGAGGCTCCTCCTCGACACGGCGGCGGCCACGTTCCTCGCCGGGTCCACGGGGTCGGGCACCACCATGGGGCTGCCGCGGAACCTCTCCAGCAGCTCCGGCCGCTCGCGTAGCAAGCCGGCGGGGTCGACGACGACGGGGGGCCTCCAGCTGGCGGCAGCCTCGAGGACGCTCCTGAAGCAGCCGTAATGGAGCACCAGGAGCTCAACCAGGTACCCGGAGAAGCCCTGGACCGCGAGCTCAGCGCCATAGACGCCGACACCCTTCATGAACGCCTTGAGCAGCCTGACCTCATCCCTCTGGTGGGGGGCCATCCTCGAGACGACGTACTCGCGGTGGAGCGGCGTCCTATCCACGGCCGTCAGCGGCCTCTCACCAGGCCTCATCCTGCAGCCGAGCACGACCTCGACCCACACCCAGAGCACGTTGACGCGTAGGTAGGGGTGCTGGGCGTAGCGCTCCTCCACCGGGAACGTCCTCGAGAGCTCCCTGCGCAGCCTGTCCAGCAGCTCGCCGCGCTCGATGACCTCGAGGCACTCGCTGCGCGGCAGGAGCACGAAGACGTCGAGATCGAGGTCTCCGGACAGCCACGTGTCCTTGGCATAGCTGCCCTCCACGGTGACCAGCGCGTCGTCGTACCCCTGCTCAGTAACGACCCTCCGGACGACAGTCGTGGCGTAGCTGGCGACCCGCCTGGCCGCGCGCCTCTCGAGGGGGGAGGGCCTTACCCTGGCTAGCACCTCGTGCTCCACGGCGCCGCGCGGGCAGGGCCTGTTGCACTCCTGCCTACGGCCGCCGCTGCCGCTCGCAACCATAGCTTCTTAATCCGGTCTAGCCGCCGGGCCGCCCGGTGCCTAAGAGGATGCCCCTCAACATAGCGGTCCTCGTCAAGGCGTCCCTCGACCCCAACATGCTGCGCGCGGGGCCCGACGGGCGGGTCGCGGCCGACGAGATGCCCCTCGCGATGAGCGAGTACGACAAGAACGCGGTCGAGGCCGCCGTCCAGCTCAAGGAGAGGCACGGCGGCAGGGTGGTAGTGCTATCAGCGCTCACGTGGGGCCCCCCGGCTAGGCGCAGGAGGGAGGCCGAGCAGGTGCTGAGGGAGGCCTTAGCCATGGGTGCCGACGAGGCGCACTTGGTCGTCGACGAGGCCCTCGTGCCCGGCGACCCCGCGGTCACGTCCCAGGCCCTTGCAGCGCTGGCCAGGAAGCTCGGGGGCTTCGACCTCTACCTGGCGGGCGAGGCGTCCATGGACATGATATCGTCGCAGGTGGGGGCGAGGGTGGCTGAGATCCTCGGCGTACCCTTCGTGGGCTTCGCGCGCTCCCTCGAGGTCTCGGGCCGCACGCTCCGGGCCACCAGGGACCTGGAGGAGAGGCTGGAGACGGTTGAGGTCGAGCTGCCGGCCGTCGTGAGCGTCACCGGCGAGATAAACAAGCCCAGGATCCCTACCCTGCTCCAGATACGTAGGGCCTTCGCGAAGCCCCTCAAGGTCTACAGCCTGGCCGACCTGGGGGTCAAGGCGGAGCGCAGGGTCCACGTGGAGGACGTGAGGGTGATAACCGTGAGGAGGAAGAACGTGATAATCGAGGGCGAGAGCCTGGAGGAGGTAGCGGACAAGCTGATAGACGCCCTCATCTCCGAGGGCGTGATAAGGGTCTAGGAGGTGGCGGGAGCGTGAAGGTGCTAGCGCTCGCGGAAGCCCCCGCCCACTTGACCGACGTGGCCGGCTTCGCCAAGGAGCTCGGGGCTTCAGAGGTCGTAGCGGTGGCGGCAGGGCCAAGGGGCGAGGTCGAGGCGAGGGCGTTCAAGGTGTTCACGAGGGTGTACTACGCCGGCGATAGGCCGCTGACGGACCAGCTTGTCGCGGTCCTCGACAAGCTGTACGACGAGGTCGGCCCCGACGTCGTGGTGGGCCCCGCGACGAAGAACGGTAACGAGGTGATCGCGAGGCTCGCGGCCCGCAGGTCGCTGCCGATGGTCACGGAGGTTATTGAGGCTAGAGT
>WAQM01000239.1 GCA_015520245.1 Pyrodictiaceae archaeon | reverse complement strand
TCCACGGCCTAGGCCAGGTCGCAGCAGCGCGGGCTGCTGCAGCAGGGGTCGAGGCCCGCGCGGCAGCGGTCGAGGACCCACCTCCTCACGGTCTCCGCGACCCTCTCGTCGAGGGCCACGAAGCCACCCACGAGGAAGTAGTTCGCCCCGCAGAGGCCCTCGCGCTTGAGCATCTTGGTGAGCGGCGAGAGCAGGGACTTGACGAGAACGAGCCAGAGCTCCCAGTCGCCGAGCTTGCTGAGCTCGCTCACGCTGCTGACGCGGTAGGCCGCCTCCACCTCCTCGACGTGCGACAGCGCCCTGGCCACCACGGGGGGCGGCACCTTGGCGGCGCGCAGCGCGGACTCGACGACCTCCGTGAGCCTCAAGACCCGGCTCCCGCGCTGTACGGGGGCGTCTGGCAGGCAGTGCCGTTAAACCCTCGCCCGCCGGCCAGCACCCCCGGGGGTGACGTCACGAGGCCTCTGCCGACCCCGGCGGGGATGGCGACGCTTTAGGCCGCTGACCCCCTCAGCGGCCCCTCAGCGCCCTCCTCGCGGTGACGTACACCTCGTCTATCACCGCCCTGACCTGGCTGGGTAGCGGAACACTCGAGGACGCTACGAGCACCTTGTAGAGGTTCTCGACCTCGGCCTCGGCGAGGGCCGGCTGCCTGACCTCGCAGGCCGCCTCCCTCAGCCTAGCGACGCTGGCTAGCGCCCGCTCAATGGTGGCCACTATGGCCCTGACGTTCGCCTCCTCGCGCCTGGCGAGCTCGGGCGGCAGGCGCGCCCCGATCTCCCCCGCCAGGGCGAGGAAGCGCTCGCGCACCCTTCTGAGGTAGCCGGCGGCAGCCTCGGCGCGCGCGCAGAGCTCGATGACCGCCTCCACGCTGGCGCCCCCGGCCGCGCAGCCTTGTAGCACGGGGCGCTGTTAAGGCGTGGGCCCCGAGGCCGGGGGACCAGGGTATATAAGCCTGGGGGCACGAGGAACCGCCGTGGTGGCCCCCTTGTCCGCCGAGAGGCGGGCGGAGGCCCGCTCCTCCAACGACAGCGTCTACGTCTACAACAAACACATAGTCCTCCCCAAGCTCTACGAGGACGACGAGGTCATAGTCGTCGTGGCGCCCAACGAGGTCCAGCTGCGCGACATCATACTCAGGCTGCTCCGGGAGAAGCCCATGACGATCAAGGAGCTCCACTCGATACTCTCCGGGCTCGCCAGCGAGGATAAGATAAGGTACGCGCTCAACGAGCTCATGGAGGAGGGCGTCGTCGTAAGCGACGACGAGGGCCGCTACTACGCCTACTACGTCTAGGCGGGCCGCGCCGCCTCGGGGCCCGCGCTCCGGGGGCGCCCCGAGCCCCTGCTTTTGGTCGCCCTCGGCGGGAGGGCGGGGGCCCCCACGGCCCCGCGGCCGGGCTAGGAAAGATTTTAGTCCAAGCGGCACGCCGGATTACTGCAGCGCGAGGCCAGCCCAGCTAGGGTGAGCGACGGGGGTGGGGAGCCGTGGTCGCGGTGCGCGTGCCCGAGGAGGAGCTTAGGAAGGCGCTCAACCAGGTGGAGGAGCGGGAGAAGAAGGACCCCAAGCGCCGCTGGATAGCTAGGATGATGCGCAGCGCCAAGCAGTACCACAAGATGTGCCCGTACTTCGACAAGAGGACCGGCAGGTGCTTCATAAAGCTGGGCGAGAAGTGCGAGCGCGACGGCAAGTTCGACGGGTGCCCCGTGTTCGTCGAGTGGCTCGCCCAGAAGTACGACGAGCTTAAGTCGAAGGGTAAGCCCCTCCCCATGGACTTCCTCGACCTGACCCTCGCGGTGTAGGGTCGCGCGTCATGGCGGTCGTCGTTAGCCGGGATCTTTTGCGGAAGCACCTCTCGCGCTCGCAGCTCCTGCGCAGGGCCTACGAGGCCCTGGTGTCGGACGTCGAGGTCCGCGCGCTCCTGCACATGAGCAACGTCATGGCGGTCCACAGGCTGAGATTCAACGACCACGGGCCCGTGCACGCCGAGATAGTCGCGGGGGCCGCGCTGGAGCTCTTCGACAGGCTCGTCTCGAGCGGCGTCGAGCCCACCACCGTGAGGAACGGCACGGTGCCCGACGTCGACCACGCCAGGGTCGTCGTCATGTACGCGGCCATGCTGCACGACATAGGCAACGCGGTGCACAGGGACATGCACGAGAAGCTCGGCGCCCTGCTGGCCAAGGACATAGTCGACAGGGCCCTCTCTAGCGTCGTGGGCGACGCGGAGCAGAGGATAATGATGCGGCAGGAGATACTGCACGCGATCCACAGCACCGCCTACGACGTCAGCTGCCTTAGCGTCGAGGCCGGGGTGGTGAAGGTGGCCGACGGCCTCGACATGGCCGAGGGCAGGGCCCGCATACCCTACAGGCTGGGGAAGCTCGACATGCACGCCGTCTCGGCCCTGAGCATTAAGAGGGTCGAGATAGACGAGGGGATGAGGCGCCCCATAGCCGTGGTGGTCCACATGAGCGACATGGCGGGGCTGTTCCAGGTCGAGAGGGTGCTGATGCCCAAGCTGAGGACGAGCGGCCTCGAGGATAAGGTCGAGGTCTACATCAACGTCGCGGGGGAGCAGTTCCTGAGGGTCCACCCCTCCTGACCCTCATCAGCCTCCACCCGCGCAGGCCGAGTATGAGGCCGCGCTCGTACATGTCGGATATCATCTTCGACACCTCGGCCTGCCTCAGCCAGTAGCCGTAGGCCCTGCCCGCGCCCACGAGCCTGGAGTACTCCTTCACCACCCTCGGGGGCAGCGGCCGGGCCCGGAGCCCTTCGAAGGGCGTGCCGGGCAGCGGCATGAAGGTGTGCAGGTGTATGCGCGCCCTGAACTTCTCCACGAGGGTCCTGCAGAGCCTGAGGGTGGCCTCGACGTCCTCGTCGTCCTCGAACGGCAGCCCGAGTATTATGTCCACGTCGGCCTGGAAGCCGTACCTGTTCAGCACCTCGACGGCCCTCAGCACGTCCTCGACCCCGTGGCCCCGGTGTATGAGCTTCAGCACGCGCTCGCTGCCGCTCTGGGCGCCGACTATGATGGACCTGTTGGCCACGCGCCCGGCCACGAGCCTCACGGTGTCGTCGCTGACGTAATCGGGGCGCACTTCGCTGGGGAACGTGCCGAAGAAGATCCTGCCCCCGTGCGCGGCCGCGAGCCTGGCGAGCGTGTCGAGGAGCTCGGCGAGCGCCTGCACGTTGGGGCGCCCCGGGGCGGTCTCCCCGTAGGCGAAGCTGTTGGGTGAGATGAAGCGCAGGTCGCGGAGTCCCCGCCTCAGCATCATCTCGGCGTAGGCCGCCACCTTCTCGACGCTCCTGTGCCTGTGGCGGCCGCCGTGGATGAACCAGGTCTCGCAGTAGCCGCACGCCCAGACGCAGCCCCGCGTTATCTCTATGGGGGCGAAGAGGCCGCGCCAGTAGGGGAAGGGCGGGTACTCGTCGAGGTCGACCGGCCTCCTGCGCCCCGTGAAGACGACCTCGTCGCCGTAGTCGACCGCTATGCCCCTCACGCCCTCGAGGGCGTCGCGGCCGCCCTCGCTGAAGGCCTCGAGCAGCTCGGGCAGGGTCTCCTCGGCCTCGCCGACGACGGCCACGTCGAAGCCGAGCACGCGCAGGGTGCCGTAGGGGTCGCCCGTGGCGTGGGCGCCCCCGGCGACGGCGAGCGCGCCGCACCTCCTCAGCCTGGCCACGGCCTCCCTCAGCTGGTCGAGCTCGCGCACGACGACCTCGGTGACCAGCGACACGCCGGCGACCGTCCTGAACCCGCGGCGCGCCAGCGCGCACGCGACCTCCACGAGCTCGCCCAGGCTCCCCACGATGTCGGCCCGCAGCCCCTTGACGCCCCACTCGGCGGCGGCCACCACGGCGCGCACGCTGTACTTAGTCTCCCGGCGGTCGAGGATGACGAACCTAGGTGGTGCCCGCTGGGCCATGCCCGCCGCACCCTCCTGGTGGCGGGGGCGGGGGTAGCCGGCTCGGTCCTGGCCTACACCCTCGCCCGCAAGCCCCCCGAGTGGGCCGACGGGCTCCTGGTCTATGAGCCTCGCCCCAGCTACGACAAGGCGTGCGGCGAGGCTGTCCCCGCAGAGCTGATGGGCGTCCTCGAGCGCCACGGCCTCCCCAAGCCGAGGGTCGTGGCCCGCGTCAGGAGGTTCCTCCTGGCGCCCCCCGGCGGGCCGGGGAGGCTGCTGGACTTCGGCGCCGACGTCTGGTACGTGGTGAGGAAGGGCGAGTGGGTGGACGAGCTGCGCAGCAGGATCCCCGTGAGGCGGGCGCGGTGGCCCGGCGGGCGGCCGCCGCGGGGCGCGCTCCTCGTCGACGCGCGGGGCCCCTGGGGTTCGCGCGGCGTCAAGGTCGTGGTGTGGCAGGCCTACCT
>WAQM01000238.1 GCA_015520245.1 Pyrodictiaceae archaeon | reverse complement strand
CACCAATAGGATCGGCCTGTACCTATCGTAGCTCAGACCCGGCGAGCCGCCGGGTCCCGCGATCAGGATGTTGTACGACCTGTTGAGCCCCACCGCGCACGTAATAATGCTGCCGGTGGGCTCGAAGCCTACGTACATGGAGCCCACGAGTGCCGCCCTGTCGAGCGCGCTCACCGTGGGCTGCGTGTAGGATACGTAGCTCTTCAGCTCCACCACGACGTCGGTGTACCTAGACACCAGCAGCAGGTTCCCGCTGCCGTCGTACCTCACCATGCCGTAGACTAGGCCCTGCGCTACGGCGTCCGGCGTCGGCGGCAGGAGCAGCGCTGGGTCCACGTACACGTCCGTGGCGTTGAGCAAGTCCGCTACGTCCGATGCCGTGGCCAGCGACGTGACCGGTACGACCTCAAGCGCCGACGCCACGCCCGCGTACTGCGCCGCCCCCACCACGATTCTCTGGGGGAGCTCGACCCGGAACACGTTGCCGCGCGCGGTCACGATATACATCGGCGTGCCGTAGGGTAGGTAGAGGCAGGCGCGCTGACCAGGCTGCAGGCTTAAGCTCTCGTTAATGAAGTAGGTCGCGCCGGCTGCGTCCTGGAGCCAGATCCTCACGACCGTCAGCGGCACCCCGCCCGTGTTATTGATGCAGAGCCTGGCGGTCGAAGCGTCGTACAGTGCGTAGAGGTCCTCGAGCTCCCTCTCCTGCTCGAACACAGTGCGCTGGGCGCCGAGCACCACCTGCTGCTGCATTGATGGCATGACCACGTTCAGCACGTAGAACACTACGATGACTATCGCCACGACCGCGAGCAGCGCCCCAATGACCTCGGCCTGGCCCCTAAGCCTGGGGGCGCACGACAAGCCTCGCGACCTCGTAGTAGTCGCCACCTACCTCCACCAACACGAAGACGTTGAGGGGGAGGGGCTCTAACCCTGACGCCCAAGCCACACCGATTTCTACCATGTAGGGCCTACCCTCGGGTAGGAAGCGGACTGGGTAGAGCTGGCAGGTGGTCAAGCCTGCGCCGGCGTAGTAGTCGGAGACGGGCATGAAGCCCCTGGCGAACACGTGAACACGCGCGCAGGGGACACTCACGGGCGCCAGCGTGCCCCGCGCCGGGTCCCGAAGCGCCACGGTGAGTGACACGGCGCTCGCGTTACCATCGGCAGGTAGCACGAGTAGGTAGTACGTCACCGGCCCTCCCCGGTAGTTGAGCAGACCCACATACACGCGGGAGAGGTCGGGCTCAGCGTACTCGACGTAGGCTAGCGTGCTGGTCTGCAAGTCGTAAATGAAGTCCTGGAGGCTGATGCGAGCCTGCTGCGCTGCCATGAGTGAGACCACGTAGCTAACCAGCCCGAGGCCGAGCACTACGATGACGCTAGCGACTATCATCACAACGATGGGCGACGCCTGAGCAGTTAGCCCCATTCCCACCCCCACGGCGCAGCCAACGGCCGTCGGCCTTTACCGTGTACGCTGAAACAGATACTCCTACGGGCGCCGGTGCCCTCATCGCTGAGTTTTTAGGTAGATCGCTCCCGACACAGCCTCGGGGTGCTCCGCTTGAGCGCGCGAATCGAGCTCAAGAGGGTGAACGACTACACGTGGATGATACCTAAGGGCGCACGCCCCTGCATGAAGGTCCCGGCCTACATATTCGCGGACGATATGTTACTCGAGAAGATGAAGCAAGATCTCACGCTCGTGCAGGCCGCCAACGTCGCCTGCCTACCCGGCATCCAGAAGTACAGTCTCGTCATGCCCGACGGCCACCAGGGCTACGGGTTCCCCATAGGCGGCGTCGCCGCCATGGCCGTCGACGAGGATGGTGTGGTGAGCCCCGGTGGCGTGGGCTACGACATCAACTGCGGCGTCCGGCTCCTGCGCACCGACCTGGATATCAAGGACGTCAAGCCTAAGCTGAAGGAGCTGGTCGACGAGATCTTCCGTAACGTGCCGAGCGGGCTCGGCAAGGGCGGCCAGATAAGGCTGTCGATAAGCGAGCTCAACCGCGTGCTGGACGAGGGCGTGGAGTGGGCCGTCAGCCGCGGCTACGGCTGGGCCGACGACCCCGACTACGTCGAGGAGAGGGGCAGCTGGGACCTCGCCGACTCGAGCAAGGTGAGCAACAGGGCCAAGCAGCGCGGGGCCGACCAGCTGGGCACCCTCGGCAGCGGCAACCACTTCCTTGAGATCCAGGTTGTCGACAAGATCTACGACGAGAAGGTGGCGAAGGCGTTAGGCATAGAGCACGAAGGCCAGGTAATGGTCATGATCCATACGGGGAGCCGCGGACTCGGCCACCAGGTGGCCAGCGACTACCTCGTGATAATGGAGCGCGCCATGAGGAAGTACGGCATCAGGCCGCCAGACAGGGAGCTCGCCAGTGTGCCCTTCAATAGCCGCGAGGGCCAGGATTACATGAAGGCCATGGCGGCCGCCGCTAACTACGCGTGGGCCAACCGCCAGCTGATAACGTACTGGACTAGGGTGAGCTTCCGCAACGTCTTCCACCGCGACCCCGATCAGCTAGGGCTTAGGATAGTGTACGACGTCGCTCATAACATCGCCAAGGTCGAGGAGTACGTCGTAGACGGTAAGAGGAAGACGGTCGTCGTGCACCGTAAGGGTGCGACGAGGGCATTCCCGCCAGGGCACCCTGCGATCCCCAAGGCCTATCGTGACGTGGGCCAGCCCGTGCTCATACCAGGCAGCATGGGCACCGCGAGCTACGTGTTCGTGGGCATACCCGGCTGCGACAAGTACTGGTGCACCGCGCCGCACGGCGCGGGCCGCTGGATGAGCAGGGAGGCAGCCAAGAGGGTTAAGAGTTACTCGCAGGTGGTGGCCGAGCTCACGCAGAAGGGCATATACCTTCGTGCTAGCAACAAGGCGACGGTGGTCGAGGAGATGCCCGAGGCATACAAAGACGTTGACCGGGTCGCCTTCGTCGCTAACGCCGTAGGCATCGCTAAGATGGTTGCCAGGCTGGTGCCCATAGGCGTGGTCAAGGGCTAGCCCCTAAGGCCCTTCCACGCTCTTTTCCGCTTATCCCGCGCTGCACGGTCACACCAACATTAATGTGCGAAGGGGGGTCCAGCGCGGGGCGGCGGAGTGGGTGGCCCATGGCCATCCGCGTCGCCATCGTTGGCGGCGGCGCCGCAGGCATGGCTGCCGCGAGCCGCGTTAAGAGGCTCTTGGGCGACAAGGCTGAGGTGGTCGTCTTCGAGAGGACAAGGTGGGTCAGCTTCGCGCTTTGCGGGACCCCCTACTACGTGGGCTGCACGGTCAAGAGTCTCTTCGACCTACTCCACTACCCCCTAGAGGAGTTCACGAGGAGGCGCGGCATAAGGATTGAGCTGGAAGCTGAGGTCTTCGAGGTCGACGCCTCGCGACGTGTGCTGAGCTGGAGGAGGGGCAGCGAGCGCGGATCCTACGAGTTCGACTACCTTGTGCTAGCCACCGGGGCTAGGCCCGACGTGCCGCCAGAGTGGCTGCAGTACGATAACGTGTTCACTCTTCACGGGCTTGACGACGCTGAGAGGATCAGGAGGTTCCTCGCGACCAACCGCGTTGACAGGGTAGCCGTCGTCGGGGCCGGCTACGTAGGGCTCGAGCTCGCCGAGAACCTACTGTCGCACGGCAGGAGGGTCACCATGGTCGAGGCCGCCGGGAGCGTCCTGCCGCGCATGCTGGATGCTGACATGGCCGAGCACGTCGAGGAGAGGCTAAGGGCAGGCGGTGTCGAGCTGAGGCTGGGCGCTAAGGTCAAGGCCGTTGAGGGGGACGGGAGGCGCGCGCGGCGCTTAGTGTTGGACAGCGGGGATAGCATCGAGGCCGACATGTTCGTCGTCTCGATAGGCGTTAAGCCGAACGTTGAGCTTGCTAAGTTGATGGGGCTCAAGCTGGGCGTCACCGGCGCTGTGTGGGTCGATGAGCGCATGAGGACCAGCTGCGAGGGTGTCTACGCGGCCGGCGACGTAGTTGAGACCGTGGACCTCGTGACAGGGGAGCGCGTGTGGGCCCCGTTGGCACCGGTGGCCAACAAGATGGGCTACGTCGCCGGCAGCAACATAGCGGGTAGGAGCGCCAGGTTCCCCGGGGTCGTGAGGACCAGCGTGACCTCCTTTGACGACATGTTCATCGCCTCTACAGGGCTTAGCGAGGAGGAAGCGTCGAGGCGGGGCTTCGATGTCGTCGCCGTTAAGGTCGAGGCCTGGACGAAGCCCCACTACATGCCCGGCAGGACTAAAATCGTGCTCAAGGTCGTCGCTGATCGCAAAACAGGAAGGCTGTTAGGCGCCCAGGCGGTGGGAGATCCCTCTGCCTACTGGAGGGTTAACGTCGTGGCCGCACTGCTCTACCGCGGCGGGACCGTATGGGACCTGTTCTACGCCGACTGGGGCTACATGCCTAAAGTAGCGCCCGTGTGGGACCCGCTCGTCGTGGCTGGCAGGCTGTTGATGCGCGAGCTGGGCGAGGAACCGCGTGAGCGGCCGTGAGGATCTAGACGGGGGCTGAGGTCCACCCGATGAGGATAACCCTGGATACCGAGCCGTACCTTGGTCGGGTGAGGGCGTGCCCGCATACTGCGTCGTCGGCTTCGGGCGAGTGGGGTCGGCATCAGCGCGCCTCCTCGAGCAGCTCCACGGCATAAAGCCGATCATCTTCGATGCCGACGCGAGGGCCGTCGATAGGGCTCAGAAGCTCGGTTTCGAGGCTTACCTGGCAGACGTGTCCGAACCTAGGGCCGCCTCACGCGTTGCACGATCGTGTGACATCGTCGGTACGGCCTTACCGAGCCGCGTCGCCGAACAGGCTCTAGTCAACTTGGTCAGGAGTGGCGCCCTTGCGATCGTCGACGTGTCTTACATACGTGACCCGCTCAAACTCCGGGAGCTCCTCGGCACGGGGCGCACCAAGGTCTTCGTCGACGCAGGCCTCGCGCCCGGGCTTTCTAACATGCTCGCCGCTTACGCCTCCTCCGAGCTCGAGGAGGTTGAGGCGATACGCGTGTACGTCGGTGGCATAGCGGCCGAGCCCGGGGGGCCCCTCGGTATCGTAGCGTCGTGGAGCGTTGAGGATCTCCTGGAGGAGTATACCCGGCCCGCTAAGGCCATCATCGACGGCAAGGTGGTTGAGCTCGACCCCATTCACGACGCGACGCGCGTCGAGCTGCCAGACTTAGGGGTCTTCGAGGCGATGCCTACCGACGGGTTACGCACGCTCCTGGAGACCCTCGGGGGCAAGGTGAAGGAGATGATCGCGTACACCTTGAGG
>WAQM01000237.1 GCA_015520245.1 Pyrodictiaceae archaeon | reverse complement strand
CCGCCACGGTGCTTGCCCTCGTCGCGCCGCCGCCCCGCACCGAGTTCGTGCAGGCCGACGGGGTCGTGGTCTACCAGCCGTTCCCCGCGTGGTTCTACGCCCTCGGCCTCGTCGTGGCCGCGGCGGCGGGGGCCGCCGTGGCGCTGCTCGAGTACTTCGCCTTCATAAGGCCCCTGCTCAGGCGGGGCGCCGGCTTCCTCGCCCTCATGATAGCCACCCTCGGCTTCGACTTCATGCTCGTGGCGGCGCTGTTCATCTACAGCACCCACAGCTGGGTCAACAGCGTCCTGCTCGAGGCGCTGAGGACCGCCGGCTCGAGGCTGACGCTCTCCGGCTACGACGTGAGGTGGGTGGTCGGCGGCCTGCCCTACAGGGCGGTGTTCTTCGAGGCCGTGGCGTTCACCGTCGGCATAGCGCTGTTCTTCTACCTCATGCTCACGAGGACCAAGGTCGGCGTAATGATGAGGGCCAGCATCGAGAACCCGTCGCTGGCGCTGGTGCTGGGCATCAACGTGGAGAGGGTCTACGCGTTCTCGTGGCTGCTCGCGGGGGCGAGCGCGGGGCTCGCCGGCTACCTCATACTCTTCGGCACCGACGTGATAGGCAAGTACATCACCGCCACGAGCCCCTCCGACGAGATGATAGTCAGCGTGTTCGCCGGCAGCATCGTCGGCGGGATCAACAGCATCTTCGGCGGCCTGGGCGGCGGCTTCCTCATAGGCATCGTGGAGCAGCTGCTCGTGACGTGGCTCGAGTCGGTCACTGGCGTCGGGCTCACCAAGTACGCTAAGATGTTCTCCATGCTCGCGGTCGTGGTCACGCTGCTCTTCATCCCCCAGGGCCTTGCCTCGCTCCCCCAGACCCGGCTCTGGAGGAGGCTCTCGTCCCTCGTGGGGCGCGGGGGTGGTAGGCCGTGAGCCTTGACGTCGTGCTGCTCGCCGAGCAGATCCTCTCCTTCGTCGCGCTGTACGTGGTCGTGACCATAGGGCTCAACATCAAGGCCGGCGCGACCGGCATACCGGACTTCGGCCACGCGATGTTCTTCGCGATGGGCGGCATAGCGGTCGGCAACCTGGTCGCCCACGTGGCGGCCGCGCTCGCCGCCCTGCAGGCCCCCGAGCTGGGCGTCGGCCCCGAGGACGTGCTCGCGAACAACACGTGGGCGATAAAGATCCTCAACGACAGGTACTTCCCCGCCCGCCCCCTGGAGTCGATCCTGCTGATACTGCTGTCGCTGGTGCTGGCCGCGCTGCTCGGCGGCGCCCTGGGCCTCCTCGCCTCCTACCCCGGGCTCAGGCTGAGGGGCGAGTACCTGGCGATACTGCTGCTCACCGCCGCCGAGGCCCTCAGGATCTTCGCCACCTACACGACCTGGATAATGGGCGACGAGCCCACGGTGGGCCTCACCAGGCCGAACCTCTTCGCGTGGGCTCCGGACCCCGGCGCCGCCGCCACGGTGTTCACGGTGCTCGTGGCGGCCGGGGTCTACGTGTTCGCCCAGAGGCTGCACAACTCGCCGGCCGGGCGCCTGCTTAGGGCGGTGAGGGACGAGGAGGACGCCGCCCGCGCCCTCGGCAAGGACGTGGCGGCGGCCAGGAGGGACGCGATGGTCGTGGGCAGCGCCATAGCCGGCGTCGCCGGCGCCCTCTACGCGCTCAACCCGTGGCTCGGCGCCGGCGCGATAGCGTCCGAGTCGATATTCAACAGGCTGTTCTGGACGTTCTGGCCGTGGGCCCTGATGATACTCGGCGGCATGGCGAGCAACAAGGGCGTCGCGCTCGCCTCGATAATAGTCGGCGTGACGCTCCTCTGGCCGATAAGGATCTACAAGAAGGAGATAGCGGAGCTGCTGGGCGTCCAGGCGCTCGGCGTCGACGTGAGCAACTTCGCCAACGCCCTCGAGTACATGCTCGTGGGCGCCCTCATAATACTCGTGCTGTTCTTCAGGCCGCAGGGCGTGGTGCCCGAGCAGCCTTCGAGGACGCTGCCGTTCGAGAGCATAGCCA
>WAQM01000236.1 GCA_015520245.1 Pyrodictiaceae archaeon | reverse complement strand
GAACTCGCTCCCTCCGCGTGCTGGCCGGCTCTAGGTTTAAGCACCTCCTCGGCGGGGAGCCTACCGCGCGGGGTCGAGAGACGCCCTTGCATGGTGGCGGCAGGGCCGTGCTCACGACGCCGTGCGAGGTCGCCTCGAGGAAGTACGTGCCCGCGATCAGGGCGTCCGTCGCGATAATCCTGGTCCGCGAGTATGGGCTCTCAGCGTACAGGGCCGCTAAGCTGCTGGGGCTAACGCCCGCGGCGGTGACGAACTACCTGCTCGGCAGGCGCGGGGGCGAGCTTGTGGGGGTGCTGCTGGGTAACGAGAACCTCAAGAAGATGGTGTTCGAGCTGGCCTCGAGGATCGCGGAGGGCTCGGTGGACGACACGGCGTCGCTCCAGCGCATTGTGTGCAGGCTCTGCAAGGAGCTCAGGAGGCTGGTCGGCGGCGGGCGCGTCGACTGCGCTACTCAATGAAGCGTGCGCAGGAGGGCAGGTCGCGGGCGCAGTCGCGGTTCACGACCAGGTAAGCGGCGCGCCTGTTGAAGTACGGCGGCCCTCTCCTCGAGAACACGGTGACCACGGAGCCCCCGTGGTCGAGCTTAACGCCGTCGCAGGGCTCGTGCCCGCGGACCACGTAGCGCACACCGCCCTTCCTCTTCACGGCCTCGGTGACCCTCCAGCCCCAGAGCACCCCGGCCCCGCGGGGCGATGGGGCGGAGTACTCAACGTCGTCGGCCGGGTCGTTCCACAGCACCTGCTCCAGGAGCTCGAGGGTGCTGCGCCGCCCTGGCCTCAGCGCCTCCTCCAGGCTCCCGTACTCATCCTCGACCACCCAGTCCGGGGGCCCCCCGTGCACCAGCAGCATGTGGTCTCGCACGAGCGCAGCGTAGGGGAGCTCGTCGAATAGAGCCCTGAACAGCTCGTACAGCTCTGCCGCTCTCCCCGGGCCGTAGAGCTCGGCTAGCCTGTACGGGAAGTCGTGGGGCACGGGCTCGAGGCCCGCCGGGGGCTCGTGGTTGCCGCGGAGCAGCAGCACCCTGGCCCCGCCGGTGAGGAGCTCGAGCAGCTCGTAGACGACCTGGACCTGCTGGGGCCCCCTGTCGACGTAGTCGCCGAGGAACACGACGAGGCCGCGGTCAAGCGCCTCCTCGACCTCCCGGTCCCCGAGTATGCGCGACAGAGTCTCGTAGTCGCCGTGCACGTCGCCCACCACCACGAGGGGCTCCGGCAGCTCCTCCAGCACGACGAGGCCCGGCCTCCCCCTCAGCCTGCCGATGGCCTCCTTAGCCGCCTCCTCGAGCTTCGAGGCGGGCGGGGCCCCCGTCAAGCCAGGGTCCTCCTCGCCCTCACCTCCACGTAGGCCAGCCCGTACCTGGCTATAGCCACCCTCACGGTGTTGGCCAGGGGCTCCAGCCTCTCCCACGACGAGGTCGAGGGGTAGTAGGCCAGGGCCTCGACCACGCGGGCGCGCTCCACCGAGGCGGTTGCGGTGACCGCCACGGGGTAGGGGTTCCACAGCCACGCCCGGACGACGTGCAGCCGGCCCTCAACGCCCCCCTCCAGCGCGAGGGGCACAGCCCCGAGAACCCTCACGGGCGAACGGGCGGCGCGCGGCGGGACGCCGTAGGCCCTCGAGAGGAGCAGCGTCGAGAGCAGCGGGTAGCTGCACCGCGGCGCCCGGGTGGCGTGGAAGGCGCAGCCCTCGCACTCCACGCGCCCGCGGGGGTCCACGCTCAGCCTGCAGATGGCGCCCTCGCAGACGAGGATGTGGGCGCGGGCCCCGCAGACCACGCAGACCCACGGGGCCTCGACGGTCAGCTGCCTCAGCACCCTCCTCGCGCACCTGGCGTAGGCGCAGGGGAAGACGAGGAGCGGCCTGAAGCAGCCCGTCTCGAGCCGGCTGAGCCGCTCCCAGCCAGCCTCGCGCCTGCAGCCCACGCCGTAGAAGCATCTGTACACCGAGCCCTCCCAGACCCCGAGGAAGTCGGACGCCAGCCCCCCGGCCAGCAGCTCGACGTCGAGGCGGGCGGTGAGGGCCCCCCGGTACTGGGGCTGGGGTGGCTCCAGGGGCGTGCTCGCCACCAGGCATGGGGCGGCCCCCGGGTTGACGGTGACCGTGGAGCCGTCAAGCCCCCTCAGCTCGAGGCAGGGCAGCCCGCTGGCGACGACCTCTGAGCAGCCGGCGAGGCGGAGCATCAGCGGCGCCTGGGGCTCGACGGCCAGCCATGGCGGCCCCTCGCACCGGCCCAGGCCGCTGGGCGGCTGCGCTGGCACCGTGCGGGTGTCGGCGACCACGGCTGCGATCACCGCCCCCGCTCACAACGTCCAAGGCGTCCTCATCCACCCCGAGGCATGCTGGCGGTAGCAACCGCTTTAG
>WAQM01000235.1 GCA_015520245.1 Pyrodictiaceae archaeon | reverse complement strand
GGACGTCGGGGCGACGCTGTCGGCGATCCGGCTGCTGGGGGCCCGGGTCGAGGAGCGCGGCGGCAGCCTGCGCGTGGAGTCCGGCGGCCGGCCCCGCTGGGCCCCCGCCCTGGACTGCAGGGAGTCGGGCACGACCCTGCGCGTGGCCATGGCCGTCGCGGCGCTCCTGGACAGGCCGGTGCTGCTCTACGGCCGCGAGGGGCTGCACCGGAGGCCCGTGGCCGGGCTCGCCCGGGCCCTGGCCTCCCTGGGCGCCGCCGTCGTCACCTCGCGGGGGTGCTGCCCGCCGGTCGCCGTCCGGGGGCCGATCCGCGGCGGCCACGTGACCCTCGACGCCCGCGAGAGCAGCCAGTACCTCACGGCCCTCCTCGTGGCCGGCTCCCGCGCGGACAGAGGCCTCGAGGTGGAGGTGGCCTCGCTGTCCTCGAGGGGGTACGTCGACGTCACGTGCAGGGTCCTCTCGTGGTTCGGCGTGAGGGTCGAGAGGGACGGCTACGCGTGGTTCCGCGTCTCCGGGCCGCCCAGGCCCGCCTCCGTGGCCCTGCCCGGCGACTGGTCGAGCGCCGCGCCGCTGCTGGCGCTGGGCGCGGCGGAGGCCCCCGTCCGCGTCCTCGGCCTCGACCCCGGCGACCCGCACCCGGACCGCGCGCTGCTGGGCCTGCTCGCCTCGATGGGCGCGCGGGTGAGGGCCGCGGGCGGCGCCGTCGAGGTCGAGCCGGCCGCGAGGCTGGAGGCGGTGGAGGCGTGCGTCGACGACTTCCCCGACGCGGCCCCCGCGCTGGCCGCCCTCGCCGCCGCGGCCTGCGGGGTCTCGAGGATATGCTGCGCGGGCAGGCTGAGGATCAAGGAGAGCGACAGGCTCGAGGCGCTCCGCGACCTCCTGGCCCAGGCCCGCGTCGAGGCGCGGGTCGAGGGCGACTGCCTGGTGGTCCGCGGCCTATGCGGGGCCAGGAGGAGGATCCCCGCGCTGAGGCCAGCGCGCGACCACAGGGTGGTGATGGCTGCGGCCGTGCTCGGGCTCCTGGTGTCGTCGACTCCCTTCACCGTCGAGGGCGCGGACGCCGTGTCCAAGTCCTACCCAGGCTTCTGGCGCGACCTAGCCTCGCTCGGCGTGGGGCTGAGGCTGGCCCCCTAGGCCCAGGAGGCGCCACGCCTCGAGCACGGAGCCGTAGTGGGGCTGGCCGGGCGCCCCCCGGCCGAGGGCGGCGTAGGTGAAGGGCGCGCCGTACACCGGCGCCAGCACCCTCGACAGCATCCCGGCCGGGCCCGAGCCGAACGCGATGATAGCCCCCGGCCTCCACGCGTTGAGGTGGAGCAGCCGTATGTTCTCAGCGACGCTCCGGGGCCTGGTCACGAGCTTCGCCACGGCCGCGCCGAGCCTCAGCATGTCGCCGGCGAGCGCGTACAGCAGCTCGGGCTCCGGCGTCCACCCGAGGTGCAGCGAGACCAGCACGCGGCCCGGAGCCGATGAGAGAAGCTCCCCTAGGCCGCTGAAGGAGTACTCGGCGTCGACCATCCAGGCGCCGGCGTCGAGGCCCCGGAGCAGGAGGTCCACCTTCTCCCCGACGGGGCCCGCGTAGCCCCCGCCCTCGCCCCGCTCGCGCAGCGTCAGCAGGGCCCGGCGCCCTCGCGCGGCCACCTCCTCGACGAGCCGGAGCGACGAGCGGGGGTCGCGGAGCAGGTCGGCCCGGACCTCGATGATCCCGCAGGGGGACGCGTCGACCAGCCGGAGCTCGCCCTCGTCGACCAGCGTGCAGCACAGCCTCCCCTCGAGCCTCACCTCCCGCCGCACCTCCGCCACGCCCTGGCTAGGACCGCGAGGGCCTCGCCGAGCCCCAGCTCGACGACGCGGGGCCGGCCCGGGGCCTCGAGCAGTGGCATCCTGATCGAGCCCCCAGAGCGCTTCTTGTCGGCCGCGACGAACCTGGCGAGGTCGTTGAAGCGTACGTGCCTCGGGGGCGCCGTGGGCAGGCCCAGGCACCTCAGCACCGAGCGGACCTCGTCCACGACCGAGGGGCTAAGGCCGGCCACTTCGGTCGACGCCTCGAGCTCGACCACCAGGCCCACCGCGACGGCCCTCCCGTGGCTGACTGAGTAGCCCTCAGCGGCCTCGAGCGCGTGGGCCACGGTGTGACCCAGGTTCAGCAGGAGCCTCGGCCCGCGCGCCTCGCGGTAGTCGGCCGCGACGACCGAGAGCTTGAACGCCAGGCTCCGGTAGACGGCCTCCTCGAGGGCCCCCGCGTCCCGGGCGCGGAGCCGGGGCGCGCTGGCTGCGACCCACGCGTAGTCATCACCCCCCGAGAGCAGCGCGTGCTTGACCAGCTCCGAGAAGCCCTCGGCGTAGACGCCGTCTGGCAGCTCCAGCAGCGGCTCCACGTCGACCGCCACGAGGCTGGGGTGGTGGGGTCGCTGGCCTCGCG
>WAQM01000234.1 GCA_015520245.1 Pyrodictiaceae archaeon | reverse complement strand
CTCCTTATAAGCTTTCGGGCCCTAGCACCCTAGGTCCTCCGGGCCCCGGAGGGGCTTGAGCATCCTCCTGCGCTGGCCCGGGAACACCGCGCCCAGCTCGCTCTCCTTCAGCACGACGACGTCTATGACGCTGTACACGTCGACGCCCCTCTCCTCAGCGTGCCTGGCTATGGCGTAGGTCACCCACGACCTCCTGGCGCCACGCGGCACGACGACGACTACCGTGGGGAGCGGGGTCTCGCCCTCGTAGAGGTAGAACCTGGCGGAGTCGAGGACCTGCCTGACGGCCTCGATGACGACGCGGACGGCCTCGCGGGGGCACGCGCCCCCCGCGGCCATGGCGGCCGCGCCTAGGCTAGGTACTGCTTGGGGATCTGCTCTATGTTCGCCCTTATCGCCTCCACGCTCTCCATGAAGCCCCTCCTCTCCTCCTCCGTGAGCGGCAGCTCGATCACCCTCTCGGCGCCGCCGCGCCCCAGCACCACGGGGACCGAGGCGGGCAGGTCGTGCACCCCGTACTCGCCCTTGAGGATCACGCTGGCCAGGAACACCTTCTTCTGGTCCTTCTTTATCGACTCGGCCATGAGGGCCAGGCCGGCGCCGGGCCCGTAGTTGCTGCTGTAGCCGCGCAGCTTGGTTATCGTCGCGCCCGCCTGCACGGTCTCGCGCACCACCTCCTCGATCTCCTCCCTGCTCAGCAGCTCGGTCAGGGGCTTGCCCATGACGGTGGTCAGCCTCGGCACCGGGAACATCTTCTCGCCGTGCTGGCCGAGGACCACCGCCTCGACGGCGGCGGGGCTCACCCCCAGCTTCTTGGCGGCGTAGTACCTCATCCTGCCAGCGTCGAGCACGCCGCTAAAGCCTATGACCCTCTCGCGCGGCCACCCCAGCTTCCTGTACATCAGGTACGTCATGGCGTCGAGCGGGTTCGTGGTCAGGATCACTATCGCGTTCGGGGCGTACTCCTTTATCTTCTCGGCCACGTCCGCCACTATCTCAGCGTTCTTCCCCACGAGCTCCTCCCTGGTCATGCCTGGCTTGCGCGGGAACCCGGCGGTGACTATCACCAGGTCGCTGCCGGCCATGTCGCGGAAGTCGGTGCTGCCGCGTATGTCTATGCTGAGGCCCAGGATGCTCGCCGCGTGGGCCAGGTCCAGCGCCTCGCCCTGCGGCCTCCCCTCCACAATGTCTATGAGCAGGATGTCGTCGAGCTCCTTCATCATGAGGAAGAGGGCGGCCGCGGTGCCGACGCGCCCCGCGCCGACTATGGTTATCATGGCGCCCGGCCCCGAGGGGCGCAGCGGGCGCCCACGGGCAAAATAGGTGGTGCCCGCGGAGGGGGCGGCGGCCTACGGCCCCTGCGGCCGAAACGGCTTCTAGGAGGATAACAGTTATATTCCCCTTTAACGCGCGTTAACGAGGCGGGGCCTACGCATGCTCGGCGCGGACGACCTGGAGAAGCTCCGCCGCCTCGTCGCACCCGGCGGCCCCGCCGACGAGGAGGCCAGGAAGCTCATCGTCCAGAGCTACGACGAGACGAAGCTCAAGTGCATGCTGAAGTGCGTGTTCTCGCTCAGCGAGGAGGAGGCGCAGGTGCTCACCTACCTCATCAAGAGGGGGACGAGGGCCATAGTCAAGGACATAGCCAGCGACCTGGGGAGGAACCCCGAGGTGGTCCGGAGGGCGCTGCGCAGGCTCCACGCCAAGTCGCTGGTCACGAGGAGGCCGTACCCGCTGCGGAAGGGCGGGAGGGCCTACGTCTACGAGGTGCCCAAGGAGGTGACGGAGCTGGTCATAAACCTCTGCGAGTACGCGAGGAGCGCGGCCGCCCTGACGCTGAGGGGCGGGCCCTCAGGGCCTTAGGACCGGCATGTTAACCATCGAGACGTGGGTCCTGCCGCTGTACATCCTTGTCCTCACGCCGCGCTCCCTCAGCCTCCTGTCGACCTCCTCGGCGCTCAGCCTGCAGGGGTTGACCTCGTCGGAGGCGGCTATGAAGTTGTTCGTGTAGAGGAAGGATGGCACCCACACGCCGTACTCGCACACCTCCCTGAACACCGAGGAGATCGAGCCGAGGACCGCCTCGTAGGCCTTGGGGAAGAAGTAGCTGTTGCCGGCCTGCGTGACCACAATGCCGCCCGGGCTGAGGATCGACTTGATCTTGCCGAAGGCCTCGCGGCTGTAGAGCTTGTGGGCTATCTCGGAGCCGTAGGGGTCGGTGAGGTCCATCACGACGACGTCGAACCTCTCGCCCCGCTCGGCCGCCCTCTCGACGTACTCCATCCCGTCGGCTATCACCACCCGGGCGCGAGGGTCGTCGAACGCCCCCTGGTGCCACTCGGGCAGGTACCTCCTGGCGACCTCGACGACCAGCTCGTCTATGTCCACCATCACGGCCTCCGAGACCGTGCCGTGCTTGAGCGCCTCGCGGAGCGTCGCGCCCTCGCCGCCCCCCAGGATGAGGACGCGGCGGGGGTTGGGGTGGGCCACGAGCGCCGGGTGCACGAGCGCCTCGTGGTAGACGTACTCGTCCGCCTCCGTGCTCTGGATGAGGCCGTCGAGGACCAGGGCCTTGCCGAACTGGCGCAGCCTCACCACCGCGATCTCCTGGTACCTCGAGCGCCCGTGGTACAGCACCTCGTCGACGACGTACAGCACGGTCACGGCGGTGTCGCCGGGCTGGGCCAGGTACATGCCCGCGACGCCCTTGAACCTCTCCACCCCCCGCCACCGGCGCGGGGCGGGCCGATGGGCGGTGAAAAGCGCTAGCGCCTTGGGCGGGGAGGGCGGCGTGGCCCCGGCCCTGAGGCCCACCTACTCCTACGAGCTGCGGGCGTCCGTCCACCCAGCGACGCTGCGGGCCTACGCCCTGCCATGGCAGTTCGACGGGCGCAGGGCCTACGTCCACCTCTGCGGCCGCAGCGTAGCCTCCCTCGAGCCCTCGGCCGGGGGGATCCTGGTCACAGTGTACGCGGCGCCCGGCGAGCGGTGCTGGGAGGGGGCGCTGGGGTCGTGGAGGCCCGTGGTGGGCTGCGAGGGCCTCGGGGGGTACTTCGAGCTAGCCGCCCACGACCCCCTCCTCAGCTGCCTGCCCGCGAGGTACAGGTGCCTCACCCTCAGGCTCGCCAGCACCTGGTACGCGGCCGTGGTCGCGGTGTGCCAGCAGAACGCCAGCTTCCTCCAGGGCTGGTCCATGGTGTACAGGCTGCACGAGCTCGCCGGGGAGAGGCTGGTGCTCGAGGGCCCCGGGGGCCGCCGCACCTTCATCGCGCCGCCCAGGCCGGAGGCGGTAACGGAGGAGCTGCTGCGCCGCGCCGGGCTGGGCTACCGGGCCCGGACCCTGGCGGAGCTCGCCAGGCTCCTGGCCTCGAACCCCGACGCGGGCCCCGAGGAGCTGGCGGGGGTGAAGGGGGTCGGCCCCTACACGCGCGGGCTCGTCGAGCTCCTGGCGTTCGGGAACCTGGGCGCCCGCATCGTGGACAGGTGGGTCCGGGGCCTCGCGGCGGCCGCCTACGGCGTCGACCCGGGCCGCGCCGAGGAGGCGTGGCTTAGGAGGTGGGGGCCCTGGGCCGGCCTCGCCAGCTACCACCTAACCGTGATGCTCGACGCCGAGCCCCTCTCCAGGAGCCTCGAGAGGCTCGCGAGGGGCGAGGTCTGCCCCCGCGAGGAGCCCGAGAGGCCCACGCCCCTAACCATGTGGCGGACGTGGGGGCGCGGGAAAAAGGCGCGGGGGCGCGGGGCGCCTACTTGAAGATGAGCAGGCGCCGCGGCCTCTCGCCGGGCGCCAGCGGCAGCACCAGGGCGCCAGCCAGCACCAGCGCCGGCCAGAGGAGGGCCGAGCCGGCCAGCAGGAGCGCCTCGGAGGCGGTGGGCGCGTAGTGCGCCAGGGCGTAGCCGGCGCCGACGAGGGTCCTGAGCCCGTCCACCTCGAGCCTCGCGAGCTGGCCCACGATTATGAGGTCGCACTTGGCGGCGAAGGCGCCCACGAGGGCGAGGGCGCTGGCTGCGGCGACGGCGGCCGCGCTGGCGCGGGCGTGGGCCGCGGCGGCGAGCGCGATCGGGGCGAGCAGCCCGGCGGCGACCTCGAGGCCCCAGTACGCCGGCGCGTGGCGGCCGAGGGCTAGCTCGCGGTAGAGCTGCCAGGCCTCCCCGTGGTACCACGCGGTCACGGCCGACCACAGCGCCACGAGGCCCAGGGCCGGCAGGGCCACGAGGAGCACGCGGCCGTAGAGCCTAGCCAGGTCGGCCAGCCGCTCGGCCTCGCCTCTGACCCGCAGCGCCACGGTGAGCGCCAGCGCCTGGGCGGCGGCGCCGGCCACGACCGCGCCGGCGGTGAAGTACGCGGCCATGTGGGGGCCGTACCAGCCGGGCACGGCCACCAGGGAGCCGAAGACCTGGCCCAGGTTCGTGTCGACGGCGACGGCCGCCGCCAGCGCGATGACGGCCGCGGCCCGGGCCGCCGGGCTCCCGGCGGCGCCCCTGACCATCAGCACGAGCTGCGCCAGGAGGGCCAGGGCCAGCACGCAGTACAGCGCCCCCATCCAGGCGACGCGCGACGCGGGCTGGAAGCCGGCCAGCAGCCACCCCACGTTCTGGGGCTGCGTAAGGTCGAGCAGTATCAGCAGCCACGCCGGCACCAGGGTGACCAGGGAGAGCCACACGAGCAGCTTCGCGTAGCGCTCCAGGAGCCCGCCCGGCCCACCGTAGCCGAACACGGTGTAGAGGCTGGCGACGATGGCCGAGCCCGTAGCCACCGAGGCGAAGAACGCGTACCCGGGCACCAGCACGCCCCACGGTACGGCCGAGACCTCCAGGCTGGCCTCCTCGGGGAAGTGGGCGGCCAGCCCGCAGCCCAGCAGGACCAGCGCCGCGGCCAGCAGCGCCACCAGCGCGACGAGGCTCCGGGGCGCCACGGCGCCTCACCTCCTGGGCAGCACGTAGAACAGCTTGGGCTCGGTCCCTAGCTCCTCGCGCAGCCTGACCGCCCTGCCGCTCCTCACCACCCTCGACACCTCGCTCGACGGGTCGTCAAGGTCCCCGAACAGCCTCGCGTGGAAGGCGCAGGCCTCGACGCACGCCGGGACCCACTCGCCGCCTCCCTTCCTGTGGTAGCAGAACGTGCACTTGTCGGGGTACCTGGGCTCGAGCCCGTAGGGGTTCGGGGCGGGGGCCTCGAGGCGCCCGAGGTACATGGTCCTGGCCCCGTACGGGCACGCGATCATGCAGGCGCGGCACCCGATGCACCTCTCCTTGCGTATGAGCACGACCCCGTCCTCGGTGCGGTAGCTGGCGCCGGTGGGGCACGCGATCACGCAGGGCGCGTTCTCGCAGTGCTGGCACTGGACGAAGAGGGGCACGCCGCGCGGCAGCCCGGGCACCTTGACCCTCTCGGCCGCTGGGAAGTCGACGGGCCTGGTGCGCGCGTACTGGAACACGGGCCTCGGCGCCTCGACCCGGTCCTCGAGCTGCCTCACCACGTTCTCGCGCAGGCACGCCACGCTGCAGGCCAGGCACCCCACGCACCTGTCGAGGTCTATGACCATGGCCATGCGGGCCACGGCCGTCACCCCCTAGGCGCGGAGGGGCTCCACGCGGACCACGACGTCGCACTGCATGGCGCGGCCGCCCTCCTCCGGGACGATGTCGTCGAAGGAGGCCACCATGTTCGTGTTCACGCCGAGGCCCCCACCGTGGGCGAAGAGCTCGACCTCGTAGGTCCCTCCCTCCAGCGCCTCGACGGTCACCCTGACGCGGCGGCCCGGGTTGGTGGCGTGGGGTCCAACGATGGCCGAGGGGTGGACGGTGCGCGTCAGCCTGGCCCTCGCCACGATCTCGCCGCCGGGGCCGACGATGCGCACGAGGTCGCCGTCGCGTATGCCCAGCCTCCTCGCCCGCTCCTCGTGTATGAGGACGCCGTCGAACCCCCTCCACCACAGGCTCGACGTCGATACCATCGAGAACCTTATCCACATGTTGGTCGCGGTCATCTTGTCGCACACGTCCACGGCCACGAACTCGTCCTCGCCCAGCCTCCTGGTCATCCAGCGCGGCGGGATCCAGACGGGCAGCGGGTTGAGGGGCGACTCCCTGCCGATGTGGTCGCGGAGCTCCTGGAGCGCCCTCACGTTGATGAGCTCGATCTCGCCGGTCACCGTGGCGTGGTACTTGCCCTTGAGCGGGTGGTAGATGGGCTCGCCGCGCAGCACCGCGACGCCCCTCTCGAGGAGCTCGGCGGGGTCGACGCCCATGGCCTCGGCCTGCCTCACCCAGATGCTCCTCGGGTCCTTCAGCGCCTCGTACTTCTCGGCGTTCGCGGGGTCGAGCCTCTTGCCGAGCTCGGCGACGATCCACCAGCCCGGCCTCGCGTCGACCCCCGGCGGCGGGTCGACGACCTTCTCGACGACCCCGACCTGCCCTATGTCGACCTTGCTGGGCGTCGCTATGGTGGAGCCGTCCTGCTCGAAGTACATGGGCAGGGGCAGCACGAGGTCCGCCCACAGCGTGGTCTCGTTGTGGGTGACGTCGAACACGACCACGAACTCGGCCCTCTTCAGCGCCTCGATGACGGCGCTGCTGCCCTGGGCGTGCGCCACCAGGTTCTGGTTGTAGATGATGACCATCCTGTACCTTCTAGGCCTGCCCTCGAGCAGCGACCGCAGGGCGAGCTGGCTGTAGCACTTCCTGTGCACGAACCTGACGCCCCGCCCCTCCCAGTACTTGTACAGCGGCTCGCCCCGGGGGCCGCCGCCCTTGATGCCTACGACCTTGAGGGGGGAGGGCGGCTTCGGCTTGTACGGCCACGCTATCCCGCCGCGGGCGCCTATCGAGCCCAGGAGCGCGTTGACTATCAGCTTGACCCTGCTGAACATGCCCTCGTTGTAGTAGCGGGTGGCCTTGTAGCCGGGGTCGATGAAGGCGCGGGGCGCGTGCCTGGCGAGATCGAGTGG
>WAQM01000233.1 GCA_015520245.1 Pyrodictiaceae archaeon | reverse complement strand
CAGGCCTAGTGGCGGCGGCCGCCGCCACTAGGCACTGGGCCAGCGCGTCCGCGTCCACCACGAGGCCCCTCCGGTCCACCCTGGCCTCGTAGGTGCCCAGCGTGACGTCGAGGCCGGTGATCTCGCGCACCTCGTCCTCGGAGGCCTCCGCGCCCCCCGGGAGCGCCTCGGGCGGGCCCACGTGGACGACCGTCACGCGCCTGTAGGGCCTGACACCGCACCCCTCGGCGACCCTCCTCAGCTCGCTAGCTCCGGGGGCCTCGGAGGGCGAGACTATGCCTAGCGACACCGAGGATGAACGGCCGCCGACGGCCCAGCACTCGACCAGCACGGTCCTGACGCCCCTCTCGACGAGCAGCTTGGCGACGAGGGCTCCGGCGACGCCGCCGCCCACGACAACAGCCTCGGCCCTCAGGGGCCTCACCCCAAATACCCCCTCGTCGGGCTGCGGCCGCCCAGGCTCTGGGGGTGCAAGCTAATGGGCGTTGAGGCCGTGAAGGACGACGTGGCGTCGTGGCTGAGGCGCGCCGGCTTCATGGTCTCGGAGCTGCCCACGGGCCAGGCCCCTGGCGCGCTGTGGGTCCTCGGGGCCCAGCTGGGCGGGGTGAGGATAACGGTGGCCGGGCTGGGCGGGGTCAACGCCCTCGTGTTCTCCATAGGCATAGCGCTGTCGCCCCAGCACGCGGCCGCCGTGTCCAGGCTCAGCGCGGAGGAGAGGGTCAGGCTGTCGGCGCGCGTGCTCCGGGCCATAGCGTCCGTGTGCCCCGCGTGCCGCGCCGGCGTCCAGCCGTCGCTCGCCGAGCCCCGGGCCTTCGTGGCGCAAAGGATTTTACTGCTCGAGGCGCTGGGCCCCCAGACCGCCGTAGAGTACGCGATGAGCCTTGTGAACGTCTACCTCGCGGTCAACACCGTGCTGTGGGAGCTAGCCCCCCAGCCCGGCGCCGGCGTGCCCGCGCCGCAGACCCACGTGTAGGCGGCGGTGGTGGGCTCTGGCCGGCCCCGCGGCCGAGATCTGGCTGGCTATAGTGCTCGGCATCGTGCTGGCGGCGGCCAAGCTGGGGGAGGAGCTGGCCGCGCGCGCCGGCCTGCCGGCGTTCGTAGGCGCCATCCTGGCGGGGATAGCGCTGGGTAGGGCAGGCCTGGGCCTCGTGAGCCCCGAGGAGCTCGAGAGGCTCGGCCTCGTGCTCAGCCTCGGCATAAACTTCACGCTCTTCCTGGCCGGTGTCGAGGAGCTGACGAACCCGAGACTGTTCAAGCCCAGCGGCAGGGAGGCGGCGGCAGCTGCCGCCCTGCTGGGCGTCTCGACGGCGCTGGTCGCCTCGTACGTGGTGCTCAAGGGGGCGGCGGCCCCTGAGGCGGCGGTCGCCTACGCCCTGGCGGTGTCGATGGTGAGCCTGGGCCCCCTCATGAAGCTGCTGACCGAGAGGGGCGTGGGGGAGGTCGAGCTCACGCTGCTGAGGGTTGGCCTCATGGTCGAGCTTGCCGCCATAGTGCTGTTCAACTCGGTCTTCAAGGGCTTCGACCCCGTGCTGCTGGTGGAGACCGCGGCCGTCGCCGCGGCGATACTCCTCTTCGGGAGGACCCTGCTCTCGAGGACCCTGTACAGGGTCGAGCGCTACGTAGCGGCCCGCGAGGCGCCGTTCGCCCTCATAGTGGCCCTGGTCATAATGGCGGGCTACATAGCCGAGGCCCTGGGCTTCAACGCGGCCGTGACCGCGCTGCTCCTGGGGGTCTTCGCCTCCGACTACCTGGCCCGCCGGCCGGCCTACCTCGAGCGGATAAGGGCGTTCACGTTCGGCTTCCTCGAGCCCCTGTTCTTCGCCGGCGTCGGCCTCTACGCTACCCTGCCGGGGGTGGGGGAGCTCGCCGACGCCGCGGCGATGCTGGGGTTCCTGGTCGCCTCGAGGTTGGCAGCCGCGGCTCTCATCGGGGTGAGGGGGCGCGACCAGCTGGCGCTCCTAGCCAAGGGGGGCATCGACGCGGCCATGCTGATGAGCTTGCTCCAGCTCGGGCTCATAAGCCCCTCGCTATACACGGCGGGCATAACCGTCCTCGTGGCGGCCACCGTGGCCTCGGCGCTCCACGCGCACGGCCTCAAGCCGGCGCCGGAGCTGTGGAGGGTCAGGATAGCCGACCTCCCCTTAGACCACGCCGCGGTCTACTACCGCGAGCCGGCCATCCACGCCGCGCGGATAGTCGCCAGGAAGAGCGCGGCCGTCGTCGTGGACGAGGACTACAAGCCCGTCGGCTACGTGGTGGCCGAGGACCTGGTGGAGGTTGACCCGCGGGTGCTGGAGAAGCTACCCACGTTCATATTCTCTAGGCCGGAGGTGCCCGTGGTGAGCAAGGACGAGCTCGTGGCGGAGGTGCTCTCGGATCCGGCGATGGTCCACGAGCCCATAATAGCCGTCGTCAACGACGACGGCACGCTCATCGGCACCATAACGCCGCGCGACCTCCTTGAGCAGATCATGAGCGTCTCGGCGCCGAGGAGGGGGTCAGGGTCCGGCCGAGCTCACCACCGCCAGGCGGGCTCAGCCTAGCGAACGCTCAGCATCCCCCGCCCGGGCTCTCCCCGGCTTAAGCCTTTAACCTCTAGGGGCGGCGCTGCGCCGACCGGTGAAGGAGGCCTTGGCTCGCGAAGTG
>WAQM01000232.1 GCA_015520245.1 Pyrodictiaceae archaeon | reverse complement strand
GTGGGTGACCACTATCATCGCCTTCCCCAGCGAGGCGACGCGGTACAGGGCCTCGAGGACCTCGAGCCTGGACTCGGGGTCGAGGCTCGCGGTCGGCTCGTCCAGCAGCAGCAGGTCGGGCTCCATGGCGAGGGCGCGGGCGAGGGCTACGCGCTGCTGCTGGCCGCCGCTGAGCTGGGCCGGGTAGCGGTCGGCGAGCTCGTCGACCCCGAGCATCGACAGGTACCTCATGGCCCTCTCGACGGCCTCCTCCCTGCTCAGCCCGTGGACCACGCGGAGGGGCAGCACGATGTTGTCCAGGACCCTCATGTGGGGGAAGAGGGTGCTCCCCTGCGGCAGGTAGCCCATCCTGGCCCTCACCCTGCGCAGCTCGCGGGGCCCGAGCGCCGTGACCTCCACCCCGTCGAACACCACCCTGCCAGCCATGGGCTCGACCAGCCTGGGTATCGCCTTGAGGAGCGTCGACTTGCCGGCCCCGTTGGGCCCCATGACGACCAGCCTCTCGCCCCTCTCGAGGCTGAAGCTGACCCCGCGGACGACCGGCCTGCCCCGGTAGCCGGCTACGAGCCCCTCGACGCGGAGCAGGGGGGCCAAGGCTACACCCACCTCTCGAACCCGGGTATCGCGAGCCTGCGCTCCCCGGCCCGCAGCGCCCGGAAGAAGGCGTAGGAGATTGCCAGGTAGATGAGGGCCACGAGGGTGAAGGCCTCGAGCGCCCGGAAGGTTGCCGCGGTCATGTACTCGCCGACCCTGGTGAGCTCCATGACCCCTATCACCGAGGCGAGCGCGCTCTCCTTGAGCAGCGTGACCACCTCGTTGCTGAGCCCGGGGAGGGCGTTCCTCACCGCCTGGGGGAACACGACGTACCTGAACACCTGGGCCTCGCTGAGCCCGAGCGACCTGGCCACGAGCACCTGCTCCTCCGGTATGCCCTTGATGGCCGTCCTCAGTATCTCGGCCTGGTAGGCGCCGCTGTTGAGGCCTATCGCCACGACGGCGGCGGTGAACGCGTCCAGCTTCACGCCGAGGCTGGGGAGGCCGAAGTAGAGGAGCAGGATCTGGACGAGGAGGGGGGTGCCGCGGAAGAAGTCTATGTAGGCGTGGACGAGCAGCCGGAGGGGCCTCGGCGCGAAAAACCTCGCGAGGGTGAGGAGGCTCGACACGCAGAACCCGAGGCCGAAGGCCAGCAGGGCTATCGCCAGGGTCCTGGCCACGCCCTGGACCAGCAGCTCGGAGTACGTCAGCGCGAGGTCCAGCATCGGCGCCCACCCTCTAGCCCTGGCCCATCAGCCACTTCTCCATCTCGCGCTGGATGATCCTCTCCAGCTCCCCCGTCTGCAGCAGGTCCCAGAGCACCTTGGACACCTCGATCTTGAGCTGGAAGGCGCAGTGGGGGAGGGCGACGACGGAGCAGCTGAAGAACGGCAGGTGGTCGACGATCACCAGGTCCTCCTCCTTGGCGACTATCAGCTTCGCGACGTCGGGGGCGACTATCATCGCGTCGATCCTGCCGGTCTTGAGGGCCATGACCATCTCGGGGTACACGCGGTCGAACGTCACGATCTCGGCCTTGCCGCCGAAGTGCTTCTCGGCCAGGTCCTGCTCCGTCGTGCCCAGCTGGACGCCGATCCTCCTACCCTCCAGCCACCCGTACCCCGTGTAGCCGGGGGCGTCCGCCTTCCTGACCACGATGGCCTTGCCCGTCTCGCAGCGGTACGGTATGCTGAAGTCCACGGCCTGGAGCCTCTCGGGCTTCATCGCTATGTCGGCTATCGCTATGTCGACGTCGCCCTTCCTGACCGCCTCGAAGAGCGCCGCGAACTTCATGTCGCGTATCTCGAGCTCGACGCCCAGGTGCTCGGCTATCCTCTTCGCTATCTCGATGTCTATGCCGGCGAACTCGCCCTCGGGCGTCACGTACTCGTAGGGGGGCCAGTCGGCGCTGGTGCCGACTATGAGCTTGCCCCTCTCCTTGATCTTCTGCAGCAGCCCGTAGCCCACGCAGATGCTCTGCAGCTCGGAGGCGGCGGGGGCGGCCGGCTGGAGGCCCGCCACGGGGC
>WAQM01000231.1 GCA_015520245.1 Pyrodictiaceae archaeon | reverse complement strand
TTAGAGGTGCTAAGGCGCCTCGAGGCAAGCCCGCCCCCCGAGGCGGCTAGACTCGCCGAGGCCTACCGGCTCTCGAAGAGCCAGGCCGCGCGGTACGTCGAGCTCTTCGGGTCCGCTGAGGAGGCATCACGCTTCCTCAGCACGAGCGACCGCAGCATCCTCAAGACGATCAGGGTCAACACGCTTGTCGCCGACCCGGCCACCGTGGCCAGGAGGCTCGAGAGGAAGGGGTTCAAGCTGAGGACCTACGACCCCACGCCGTACGGGCTGATCGTCGAGAGGGAGCCCATACCGGTGGGCGCGACCCACGAGTACATGCTAGGGTACTACACGGTCCAGGGCCCAGCGTCCATGCTAGCCGTCATCGCGCTAGACCCCCACCCCCGCGCCAGTCTGGTTCTTGACGCCTGCGCAGGGGCGGGGGGCAAGACGACTCAGCTGGCCCAGCACGTACGTGAGGGGGTCGTGGTCGCTATTGACGTGAACGCCCGTAAGCTGCTGGCCCTGAAGAACAACCTTAGCCGCCTTGCGGTGTTCAACGTGGTCGCCCTTAGGTACGACGCGAGGAGGGTTACGGAGCTGCTCAGGGGTTACAGCTACGCTCTCGTCGACGCCCCGTGCAGCGGTGAGGGGCTATGGCCCTTCCCGCGCGGCCGTAGGGCCCGCCGCCCGGAGGACATAGCCTCCAGGGTCGAACTCCAGCTCGAAATACTCTCGTCCGTCGCGAACGGCCTCTCCGAGGGCGGCTCGCTCGTCTACGCGACGTGCAGCATATCGGTGGAGGAGAACGAGTACGTCGTATCACGGGTCCTCGATCTCAATCCCTCCCTGGACGTAGTCGAGCCCTCTGTGCCCGGGCTCCCCGGGGTCGACAGTTACCTGGGCTACGAGCTCGACCCGCGGGTGAGGAGGTGCCGCCGGCTGTACCCCCATGTGCACTCGACGGAGGGCTTCACGATATGCAAGCTGGTGAAGAGGTAGCGCGCGGCGCGGCCCAAGGCCTCTCGCCCTGCCCACCCCACGTCGTTGAGCTGGTGAGGAAGGCGCTACGGTGCTACGGCGGGGCCAGTGGGGTCGAGCTGCTCTGCGTTCTGAGCGACTGCATCGAGGTCCTAGCCGTCGCGCGGCGTGCGGCCGTGCTGGCCCTCGAGCTCCGCGACGCCGTGTTCACCGCGGGTGTGCACGTAGCGAGGCTCTGCAGCGGTAGGCTCCTGATGCTGCTAGGGGCGCTCCAGCTCGTGCGCGGCAGGGTCGTCGGCCACTACATCGTGGTGACGGAGCACGGTGAGAAGCTATTCCTCTACGGGCGGGACGTGCTGCCGGAGAGCGTTGTCGAGGAGCGCCTTGACGAGGCCTGCCTGAGGAGCGGCGTGCCAGTGGCCGTCCTCAACCAGCACGGAGATCCGCTAGGCTACGCGCTTCCGAGGCGCAGGGGAAGGATTATTATTTACGAGAATCTGCTCGACGCCGGCTGGTACCTTAGGAGCGGGGTGTAAGTCTTGCCCGTGGGGCGCGGCGACTTCGTGCTAATCGAGTACACGCTTACGGTCAAGGACACGGGGGAGCTCGTCGAGACCACGAGAGAGGACGTCGCCCGCGCGAAGGGGGTGTACGACGAGAGGGAGCGCTACGGCCCCCGGCTCGTGATCGTTGGGGAGGGGCGCCTTGTGCCTGGCCTCGAGGAGGCCCTGGTCGGCCGGGACGAGGGGGACGAGTTCGAGGTGACCATACCCCCCGAGAAGGCGTACGGCCAGCGCGACCCGTCCAAGGTCAAGATCTACCCACGCAGGCTATTCGAGAGGCACGGCATAGTCCCCGAGCCCGGTCGCAGCGTCGAGATCGATGGCCAGTACGCCGTGATAAGGCAGGTCACTGGCGGGAGGGTAGTCGTTGACTTCAACCACCCGCTGGCCGGTAGGACGCTGCACGCCAAGGTCAAGATAGTTAAGGTGCTCAGGACCGTTGAGGAGAAGGTGAAGCACTTGATTTTGCGCAGAATGAGGCTGAACGAGGACGAGGTCGAGGTCACCTACAGCGGCAGCGACAAGACGGTCACAGTTAAGCTGGGACCCCGCGCCCTTACCATCCCAGAGGCTCAGGTCGTCAAGAGGATCGTGACCGAGGAGATCAGGAGGTACCTGGGCAGGGACGTGAGCACGGTGAGGTTCGTCGAGGAGGTCAGGTTGGGCGAAGGGGGCGAGCGACCTCATAGCAGCCGGCGCTAGATGACGCCCGTCGTGCGAGCGAGCCTCTCCGCCGCCTCGCGTGTAAGCCCGCTCTCGCCTAGTATCGTGTAGCGCTCGGGCCTAATCTTGTGCGCCATCAATAGGGCCTCTATCACCGTGTCCTCGTCGATACCCAGCTCTTGAGCCCGCGTGGGCAGACCGACCCTCTTCAGCGTGCGCCTCACCTTGCGCCAGTTACCCCCGTGGAGGTACATCATCATCACGGTGCCGAGCGCGACGAGCTCCCCGTGCAGCGCCTTACCGGGCGCGAGCATCTCCACGGCGTGGGCGAAGAGGTGCTCTGACCCGCTTGCGGGCCTCGTCGACCCCGCGATGCACATTGCCACCCCGCTGCTTATGAGGCCCTCAACCACTATCCTCACGGCCTCGGGGGCCCCGCGGCCTATGAGCTCGGCGTAGTCGATCACGTGCCGCGCCGAGAGCAGGGCTAACTTAGCGGCGTACTCCCCGTAGTACTCGCCCTTGAGCTTGTGCGCCAGCCTCCAGTCCCTAACCGCTGTGAGCTTACCTATTAGATCCCCGCTGCCCGCCCGCAGGAGGCGGAGGGGCGCCTGGCTAATCACGTCCGTGTCGGCCACGATCGCGTAGGGCGTCACGGTTCGGAACGAGTAGGGCTTCTCGGTGCCGCGTAGCGATGCGAAGGGCGACGCTATGCCGTCGTGCGAAGCGCTGGTGGGCACGCTTATAAAGGGCCTTGAAAGCTTCCAGGCGACGTACTTGGCCAGATCTATGGACTTGCCGCCTCCGAAGCCTATCACCACCTTCGGCGCGGCGTCGCGGGCCTCGGCGGCGAGCTCCTCAGCGTAGTGTAGCGTGGGCTCGCGGGCTTCGAGCCAGTGCACGTCCTTGACGACCCGCTCTAGCACAGCCGCGACCGCCCTGCCGTACCTGCGCTTGACGTTGGGCCCCGATATGACCGCAGCCACGTCGACCTCCCCTCCCGGCAGGGACGCTATTATGCCAGCCAGCTTCCCTAGGGCGCCGGGCCCTACCACCACATGCTTGGGCAGCTCTATGTGGTGGAGTGCGGCCAAGCGGCCGCCCGTGCGGGGCAAGCTAGGCAGCAACGTATTATTTAGCGACCCCGCCGGGCCTGGGGCCGGTGCGGCCTGCTATGGTGCTGCAGCCCGAGCCTGCCCGGCGGCTGCTAGCTACGGGCACCACGACGGTCGGCGTGAGGACCCGCACCCACGTCGTGCTGGCCGCCGACCGCAGGGCGACCGCCGGCTACTACGTCGCCCATAAGAGGACCCGCAAGATAGTCAAGATAACCGACTACATGGCTATGACCACAGCAGGCCTCGTCGCCGACGCCCAGATGCTCGCCGAGTACCTGCGCATCGAGGCGCAGTACTATGAGATGCAGACCGGGAAGAGGATGCCGATCCAGGCCGCAGCCACCCTGTTATCGAATATACTCTTCGCGTCAAGGTTGTACCCCTACGTAGTCCAGCTGCTCCTGGGCGGCTACGACACTCAACCCAGGCTCTACAGCCTAGACTGGTTCGGCACGGTGACCGAGGAGAAGTACGTTGCGACGGGCTCCGGCTCCCCGACAGCGATAGGCGTGCTCGAGGACGGCTATAGCGAGGACATGAGCGTGGACGAGGCTGTCGAGCTGGCGAGGAGGGCCGTTGCCTCGTCCATAAGGAGGGACGCATTCACCGGCAACGGCATCACGGTGGTAGTCATAGGCAGGAACGAGTATCGCGAGCTAGAGCTCCCCATAAAGGCCTGAGGCCCGGTGAGCCCGCGACGATACGTCGGTAAGCCTATTAGTCCGGGACGAGTGCAGAGCAGCAACGGCGCCCTCGATGCTTCTCGCCTCCCACCAGCCGGGCAGCGGTGAGCGTAGTGCCGGGAAGGATAGGGGGTAGAAATGCACCGTAAGAGCGAGGTCAAGAACATAGTCTTTACAATATTCCAACACATGCCACCAGAGGCCCAGATCACTAGGGTGGAGTTCGAGGGGCCGGAGATAGCCATCTACACCAGGAACCCCGCCGTCTTCGTCGAGAACCCCTCGATAATACGCGACATAGCTAAGAAGCTCAAGAAGAGGATCGTGCTGAGGACGGACCCCTCTATACGCAAGAGCCACGAGGAGACCCGCGAGCTCATCCTGAGCCTCGTACCGCCCGAGGCCGGCATAAAGGAGATAAAGTTCGACGACGTGCTGGGCGAGGTCATAGTCAAGGCCAAGAAGGTCGGCCTTGTCTACGGCAAGGGCAGGAGCATCTACAACAAGGTGCTCGTCGAGACCGGGTGGAGGCTCAACGTCGTACGCGCGCCGCCCAACGAGTCAGCGACGCTGAACAAGATCATAGACTACATGTTGGCCCAGAGCTCCTACAGGCTCAGCTTCCTGCGCAGCGTGGGCGAGAGGATCCACCGCGGAGTGATATTCGAGAACCGCTACGTTAGGATCACGGCACTCGGCGGGTTCATGGAGGTCGGGCGCTCCGCGATACTCGTCGAGACCTCGGAGAGCCGGGTCCTGCTCGACCTGGGCATAAATCCCGGCGGCAGCGGCTACAACATGTTCCCGCGCCTAGACGTCGACCAGCTTAGGATCGACGAGCTAGATGCCGTCGTGGTAACGCACGCCCACCTGGACCACATGGGTCTCGTACCCTACCTCTTCAAGTACGGTTACAAGGGTCCCGTGTACGCCACAAAACCCACGAGGGACCTTATGGTGCTGACCCAGCTCGACCTCCTCGACATCTTCCAGCGCGAGGGCAGGCGGCCGCCGTACACACAGCAGGAGGTCAAGAAGATGATACTTCACACCATACCGCTGGACTACGGCGAGGTCACCGACATCGCGCCCGACATAAAGCTCACCTTCTACAACGCCGGCCACATACTCGGCTCAGCCATAGTACACCTACACATCGGCGAGGGGCTTCACAACATAGTCTACACGGGCGACTTCAAGTACGGCCGCACGAGGCTCCTCGACAAGGCGCACGACACGTTCCCCCGCGTCGAGACCTTGATCATGGAGGCCACGTACGGGGCGACCGTTCAGCAGAGGCGCGAGAACGCCGAGAGGAAGCTGATAGAGGTGATAAGCAGGACGATCAGCCAGGGCGGGAAGGTGCTCATACCCGTGATGGCTGTGGGCCGGGCGCAGGAGATACTCCTAGTAATAGCCGACGCCATCAGGAAGAAGTACCTACCCCAGATAAACGTCTACATCGACGGCATGATAGACGAGGTCACGGCGATTCACCTCTCGTACCCGGAGCTGCTGTCAAGCCATCTCCAGTCCCGCATCTTCAGCGACGAGAACCCGTTCGAGGACGACTTCATAGTTAAGGTGAAGGACAGGCAGATGAGGGAGGACATAGCCAAGGGCGACGAGCCATGCGTTATCCTAGCCACCTCGGGCATGCTGCAGGGCGGCCCCTCGGTGGAGTACCTCTACATGATGGCCGGCGACCCGCGGAACACGCTAGTGTTCGTCAGCTACCAGGTGAAGGGCACGCTGGGTAGGCAGATCAAGGACGGCGCGCGCGAGATAACCCTCGTCAGCCCCGACGGGAAGCTGGAGCTCATCAGGATAAGGATGCAGGTCGAGAGCATCGAGGGGTTCTCGGGACACTCGGACAGGAGCCAGCTGCTGGCGTTCATCAAGAACATCAAGCCGAAGCCCAAGAGGATAATACTGAACCACGGCGAGCCGGGCGCGATCATGGAGCTCGCGGCAGCCATTAGGAGGATGGCGCCTAAGCTGGGGCTGCCGAGCGACGTGCAGGTGCTGACGCCAGGGGTTCTCGACAGCGTCCACGTGGCTGGCATAGCCTAGGGCTCCTCAGACGCCCGCCTCCTCAGCGAGCCGCCAGAAGCGGTCCCCTAGGTGGTGGAGCCTCTTTGTGACGCGCCCTTTCTCCATGGTCTCGACCTGGTCGCGGCTATAGAGTGCTCGGTGGACGGCCAGCGGGAGCCTCCGGCTGGGCTCCACGACGACCACCACGTCGCCGGCCTCGAAGTCGCCCTCTATCTCGACTATCCCGGGCCTCATCAGGTCGGCCCCCCGGGCTATCGGTCTCACCGCGCCCTGGTCTACGACGATCCTGGGCACCCTCAGCGCGGTGGGCCTCCTGAGCAGGATCTTGAGGTGGGGTATGTACTTGCCCTCGAGCTTGATGAATGAGGCCACGCCGTCGATGATGATTAGCTCGCTGTCGTCCTCGACGAGCTTCTCGACCCTCGACTCGGGGTCCAGGTCCAGCCCGTACAGCTCGCCGAGCAGCCTCGACAGCTGCTTCCTCTCCCTCTTGGACAGCTGCCACCTCCTCACCCTTTGGCACCCGGCGGCCGCCCCAACGAGTACGCTTAAATATCGTGCAGGGTCTTCCCGCACCGACTAACATCGGGGACCCGCGTGGCGGAGACGACGCACCGCGTGCTGGCCGAGAACATAGGTAACATAGTCCTGGTGAAGCTGAAGGGCTCCAAGGAGGTGCGCGGGAAGCTCAAGAGCTACGACCAGCACCTCAACCTGGTCCTCGAGGACGCCGAGGAGATAAGGGAGGACGGGAGCACACGCAAGCTCGGAACCATAGTTATAAGGGGCGACAACGTGGTCCTGGTCTCGCCGGCCCCCTACAGGTGACCGGGTGGGCGCATGAGCAAGGGGACGCCCTCCTTCGGCAAGATGAGCAAGGGCAAGACGCACATTCGGTGCCGTCGCTGCGGCCGCCACTCGTACAACGTAGCTAAAGGCTACTGCGCCGCCTGCGGCTTCGGCAGGAGCTCGCGGCTCCGCAGGTATTCGTGGATGAACAAGAAGGTGAACAGAGTGCGCATACGCTGAGGCCTTCCGCAACGATAATTAGGGGGGTAGCGGCTCGCGAGCTACCAGAACAACTCGTAGCGGGGAGCCTCAATGCCCAAGCAGAAGAAGGTGTCCTTCGACATCCTGGAGCACGAGCTGGTGCCCAAGCACGAGGTGGTGCCGCCCGAGGAGGCCGCGCGGATCCTGCGCGAGCTCGGCGTCAGACCCGAGCAGCTGCCCTGGATAAGGGCCACCGACCCTGTGGCCCGCAGGATCGGCGCCAAGCCCGGCGACATCGTGAGGATCTACCGTAAGAGCCCCACCGCCGGCGAGATCGTCGTGTACAGGTACGTCGTCGGCTACTAGGGTGGGCCGGCCTTGAGCGGCGGCTTCCCGAGCATGGAAGACCGCTGGATCGTGATGAAGGCGTTCCTGGACGAGTACGGGCTGGTCAGGCAGCACATAGATTCGTTCAACAGGTTCATAGAGAAGGAGCTTAAGGAGATAGTCCGCGAGTATGGAGTCGCCTCGACCCCAAAGAGGGAGTACGAGGTCAGGATCGTCGACGTCCAGCTGGGCGAGCCGATCGTGGTCGAGAGCGACGGTAGCGAGCACCCGGTCACGCCGCTGGAGTGCAGGATACGCGACCTGACCTACTGGGCCCCGCTCAAGGCTAAGGTCGTGCTGTACGAGAACGGCGTGGAGAGGGCGCGCGAGGAGGTCATCATAGGCTACCTGCCGGTGATGCTCCGCTCCAAGGCCGACCCCCTAGCCCGCTGCTTCTACGAGGGCAGGAGCAGGGAGGAGTGCGAGCGCATCCTGATCGAGGCCGGCGAGGACCCGAAGGACCCCGGTGGGTACTTTATAATCAACGGCTCCGAGAGAGTAATCGTGATGCAGGAGGACCAGGCCGTCAACAGGATCCTGGTGGACAAGGCGAGGGCCGGCACTACGGCCGCCGTCTACGCCGCCAAGGTCATATCGGCGCACGCCGGCGCCCGCTACCAGATAATCATAGACCTGCACAAGGACGGGACGCTGCACGTGTCGCTGCCGCGCGCCCTCAGCAAGATACCCTTCGTGATACTCATGAGAGCGCTCGGCCTCGAGAGCGACCGCGACATCGTGCTTGCGGTGGGCCCTGATCCCGAGATCCAGCAGATGCTCCTCCCCTCGCTGGAGCAGGCGCGCGCGATAGCGACGGTTGAGGACGCGCTCGACTACGTGGGTAGCAGGTACCGCGACAGCATAGGCAAGCCGCGCGACTACCGCATCAAGGTAGGCGAGCGCGTCATAGACAACCTCCTGCTGCCCCACCTGGGCACTCGGCCCGAGGACAGGATCCGTAAGGCCCTCTTCCTCGGCCAGATGGCGAGCAAGCTGTTCGAGCTGGCGCTCGGCCGCAGGAAGCCTGACGACAAGGACCACTACGCTAACAAGAGGATCCTCCTGGCCGGCGACCTCATAGCGATAGTCTTCAGGACCGCCATGAGGGCGCTAATGCAGGAGGTCAGGAACAACCTCGAGAGGCTGAGGGCCCGCGGGCGCAGGATAAGCTTGAGGGCCCTGATACGCTCCGATATAATCACTAGCAGGCTGCGCGAGGCCCTGGCCACCGGCAACTGGCCCGGCCAGAGGACCGGCGTGAGCCAGATCCTGGACAGGACCAACTGGCTCTCGATGCTCAGCCACCTGAGGCGCGTGGTGTCCCCGCTCAGCCGCAGCCAGCCACATTTCGAGGCCAGGGACGTCCACGGCACCCAGTGGGGCAGGATATGCCCCTTCGAGACCCCCGAGGGCCCCAACTGCGGTCTCGTCAAGAACCTGGCGGTGATGGCCTACATAACGCCCGGCGTCGACGAGGCTCTCGTCGAGAAGCTCCTCTACGAGCTAGGCGTGCGCGACGCAGTCGAGGTGTTCGAGGAGGTTAGGAAGCTGGGCTACTACCCACCCGAGATAGCGTCGAGCGCGAAGGTGTTTCTGAACGGCAAGCTGGTCGGGTACCACCCCGACGGCGAGCGGCTGGCCGAGAGCATAAGGAGGCTCAGGAGGGAGGGTAAGATACCCCCGGACGTCAACGTCGCCGTGTACCGGGGCGACAAGATCTACGAGGTCCACATCAACACAGACCCCGGCAGGATCCTGAGGCCCGTCTTCGTGGTCGAGAACGGCAAGCTGAAGCTCAAGCCCGAGCACATCGAAAAGCTAAGGCGGGGTGAGTGGAGGTTCAGCGACCTCCTGCGCAACGGCATAGTCGAGCTGCTCGACGCGGAGGAGGAGGAGAACGCCTACATAGCCCTCAACCCCGAGGACATAACGCCCGAGCACACCCACATGGAGATATGGCCCGCCGGGATACTCGGCGTGACCGCCTCGACCATACCCTACGCCGAGCACAACCAGTCGCCCAGGAACACCTACCAGGCCGCGATGGCCAAGCAGGCCCTCGGGATCTACGCGGCTAACTTCCAGATCCGGGCCGACACGCGCGGCCACCTCCTCCATTACCCGGAGAAGCCCCTGGTCCAGACCAGGATGCTCGAGGTGATGGGGTTCAACGATCGGCCGGCGGGCCAGAACATGGTCGTCGCCGTCATGTCGTTCACCGGCTACAACATCGAGGACGCGGTGATAATGAACAGGTCCTCCATCGAGAGGGGCCTTGCGCGCTCCACGTTCTTCAGGCTCTACGCTACCGAGGAGCGGAAGTACACGGGCGGCCTCAGCGACCAGATCGAGATCCCGCCCCCGAGCACCGAGGGCGTCAAGCCACCCGAGGCCTACAACAAGCTGGACGCCGACGGCATAGTAAGCCCTGAGGTCGAGGTGAGGGGCGGCGACGTACTGATAGGTAAGACCAGCCCGCCCAGGTTCATGGAGGAGTACCGCGAGTTCGGCACGGTCTCAGCGAGGAGGAGGGACACCTCGGTCGCGATGAGGCACGGGGAGAAGGGGTTCGTTGACACGGTACTGATAACTGAGAACGTCGAGGGCTTCAGGCTGGTCAAGGTTAGAGTTAGGGACCAGCGCATACCCGAGCTAGGCGACAAGTTCGCATCGAGGCACGGCCAGAAGGGCGTCATCGGTATGCTCCTGCCGCAGTACGACCTGCCCTTCACCGAGGACGGCATAACACCAGACCTCATCATAAACCCGCACGCCTTCCCCTCGCGGATGACGCTCGGCCAGCTCTTCGAGACCGTGGCCGGCAAGTACGCGGCGCTCGCCGCCCGCTACGTCGATGGCACGCCGTTCGCCAAGGAGTCCCTCGACTCCATCCGGCTCGAGCTGCTCAGGATGGGCTACGCGCCCGACGGCACCGAGATAGTCTACGACGGCAGGACAGGCGAGATGCTGAGGACGCCGGTGCTCATCGGCGTCGTGTACTACCAGAAGCTGCACCACATGGTCGCCGACAAGATCCACGCGAGGGCGCGCGGACCCGTCCAGGTGCTCACGAGGCAGCCCACCGAGGGCCGCGCCCGCGAGGGCGGGCTGAGGTTCGGCGAGATGGAGCGCGACTGCCTCGTCGGCCACGGCGCCGCGATGCTGCTCAGGGAGAGGATGCTGGAGAGCAGCGATCGCTACGTGCTGTACGTGTGTGAGCTCTGCGGCCACATATCCTGGTTCGACAGGAAGCGCAAGAGGTTCGTGTGCCCGGTGCACAAGGAGAACGGCAAGTTCGCGGCCGTCGTGGTCCCCTACGCCTTCAAGCTGCTGCTCCAGGAGCTCATGAGCCTCTGCATCGCACCACGCTTAAAGCTCGGCTACAGGTACGAGCGCAAGATGTTCTGACGGGGGTGGGTGCGGGTGGCCGTCGAGGAGAAGATAATCACCGGCATCAAGTTCGGCATCTTCTCGCCTGACGAGATACGGCGCATGTCGGTGACAGCCATAGTCACTAGCGAGCTCTACGACGAGGACGGCAGGCCGATCAGCGGCGGCCTCATGGACCCCAGGCTGGGCGCCATCGCCCCCGGCCAGGTCTGCATGACCTGCGGCAACGACGCCAAGACGTGCCCGGGCCACTTCGGCCACATAGAGCTCGCGAGGCCCGTAATCCACGTGGGCTTCCTCCGCCACATATACGACGCGCTCAGAGCTACATGCCCCAGGTGCGGCAGGCTCCTCCTACCCGAGTCGGAGCTGCGCAGGTACCTCAGGCTGCACGAGAGGCTGAAGGACAGGTGGCCGCTGCTCGCGAGGATGCTCGTTACCGTCGTGAAGAGGAGGGCCGCTAAGGCCACCGAGTGCCCGCACTGCGGCGAGCGGAAGTACAAGATCGTGCTCGAGAAGCCCTATTACTTCTACGAGGATAGGCCTGAGGGTAAGGTCGCACTCAACCCCATTGAGATAAGGTCGAGGCTCGAGAGGATACCGGACGACGACGCTAAGCTCCTGGGCTTCGACCCCAAGGAGGCAAGGCCCGAGTGGACCGTCCTCACCGTGCTGCCGGTGCCACCCGTGCACGTCAGGCCCTCCATAGTGCTCGAGACGGGCATCAGGGCCGAGGACGACTTAACCCACAAGCTAGCAGACATAGTGCGCACTAACGAGCGGCTCCGGGAGCTGCTCGAGACCGGCGCCCCCCAGACCCTCGTGGACGAGCACTGGGGGCTGCTCCAGTACCACGTCGCCACCTACATAGACAACGAGCTGCCGCGGGCCCCGGTGGCCAAGCACCGCAGCGGCAGGCCGCTGAAGGGGCTGGTCCAGAGGCTCAAGGGCAAGGAGGGTAGGTTCCGCGGCAACCTGAGCGGCAAGCGCGTCGACTACTCGGCGCGCACCGTGATCTCGCCAGACCCTTACATAAGCATCAACGAGGTCGGCGTACCGGTCGAGATAGCGAAGGTGCTGACGGTCCGGGTGCCCGTGACCCCCTGGAACATAGAGGAGCTGCGCCGCTACGTCCTCAACGGGCCTGACCGCTGGCCCGGCGCCAACTACGTCATAACCAAGGACGGGCGCAAGATAGACCTGCGCTACGCCGACCGGAAGAAGATCGCGGAGAGCCTCGAGCCGGGCTGGTTCGTAGAGAGGCACTTGAAGGACGGCGACATAGTCCTCTTCAACCGCCAGCCATCTCTCCACCGCATGTCCATAATGGCGCACATAGTCAAGGTGCTGCCGGGCAAGACCTTCAGGCTCAACCTGCTCGTGTGCCCGCCCTATAACGCCGACTTCGACGGCGACGAGATGAACCTGCACGTGCCCAGGACCGAGGAGGCGCAGGCTGAGGCCCGCGAGCTGATGCTCGTGCAGTACCACATCCTCTCGCCGCGCTACGGCGGCCCGATCATAGGCGGGCTGCAGGACTACATCAGCGGCGCCTACCTGCTGACGAGCAAGGCGACGCTGCTGACGCTGGACGACGTCGTCGACCTGCTCGCGGTCGCGGGCTACCGCGGCGAGCTGCCGGAGCCCGCCATAATCTCGCCGAAGAGGCTGTGGACGGGCAAGCAGCTGGTGTCGCTGTTCCTGCCCAAGGACTTTAACTTCCGGGGCAAGGCCAGGGTCTCAGCGGGCGTGTTCTCGTGCGACAGCGAGTGGTGCTGGAACGACTCGTTCATACTGATAAAGAAGGGTGAGCTCCTAGCCGGCGTCCTGGACAAGAAGGCGATCGGAGCCGAGCAGCCCGAGAACATGATGCACTGGCTGGTCAAGGAGTACGGCACCGACTACGCGCGCAGGGTCTACGAC
>WAQM01000230.1 GCA_015520245.1 Pyrodictiaceae archaeon | reverse complement strand
GGGGGCCAGGCGGGCCGCGACCGCCATCGCCGCGCCCGCGGCCCGCCTGGCCCCCACAGGCCTCCCGAGCGCCGCCTCGGCGAGGACCGTGTACACGGGGTACGTCGAGACCACGGCCGTCGACACCGCCACGCTGGCGTGGTTGAGGCTCTCGAGCCAGAACGCGAAGTGGAGGCTGAGGGCGACGCCGGCGCAGGCGGGCAGTAGCCAGCCGCGGCCGCCGCCCCGCGAGGCGGCGTGCAGCGCCGCCGTCACCGCCGTGCCCACGAGGAGCCTCCACCAGGCCGCGACCACCCCGTGAACCGATGCCAGCCTGGCCAGCACGGAGGCCCAGGAGACGGCGACCACAGCGACCGCGAGGGCGAGCCAGGGGGGCGGGCGCACTGCCTTCACCTAGGCCCGCCTCGCGAGCCCGCGCAGCAGCCTCTTAGCCTCCTCCACGCCGCCGGCCCTCAGCCTCGGGGCGCCCAGGGACGCGGCCGCGTCCGGGTCCTTGAGCCCGTGGCCAGTGAGCACAACCACGACCGTGTCGTCGGGGCCTACGAGGCCCTCCTCGGCGAGCCTCCGGAGCCCCGCCACCGCTGCCGCCGAGGCGGGCTCCACCAGCAGCCCCTCGAGCCTGGCCAGCGCCCTCATGGCGTCGACTATCTCGTCGTCGGGGACCGAGGTGAAGGTGCCCGAGGACTCCTCCACGGCCCTCCACGCCTTCAGCCAGTTGACCGGCCTCCCGATCCTTATGGCGGAGGCCAGCGTGCTGGGCCTCCTCACCCAGAGCGGCCTGCGCAGCCCGAGCCTCCAGGCCGAGGCCAGGGGGGCCGCGCCCTCGGCCTGGACCCCGGCCATCCTGGGGGCCCGGGACGCCTCTCCGGAGTCCAGCAGCTCCCTGAACCCCTTCCAGATCGCGGCGATGTTCCCCGCGTTCCCCACGGGCACCACGACCCAGTCGGGGGCGTCGCCCAGCTCCTCGACGACCTCGTACGCTATCGTCTTCTGGCCCTCGAGCCTCCAGGGGTTGAAGCTGTTCAGGGGGTAGAGGGAGGCCTCCTCCTCGACCACCTCCAGCACCGCCTCGAGCGCGTCGTCGAAGACCCCCTCCACCTCCACCACCGTAGCGCCGTAGCCCAGCGCCTGCGCCAGCTTGCCGGCGGCCACGCCCCCCGCGGGCACGACAACGATGGGCGTCATCCCGGCCCTCCTGGCGTAGGCCGAGGCGCTCGCGGCCGTGTTGCCCGTGCTGGCGACGACCACCGCGCTGGCCCCGGCGGCCCTGGCCGCGGAGACCCCCACCGCCATGCCCCTGTCCTTGAAGCTCCCCGTGGGGTTGAGCCCCTCCAGCTTGGCGTAGAGCCGGGGGACCCCGAGCTCGCGCCCCAGCCTCTCGAGCCTGACGAGCGGGGTGGAGCCCTCGCAGAGGGTCACGCGGTGGCGGCGCGGGATCGGGGGCAGGGCCTCCTCGAACCTCCACACGCCGGCGCAGCGAGGCCTCGACCCCGCGGGCGCCAGGATCCTACCTGGGGCCTCCTCGTAGACCACGTCGAGGACGCCACGGCAGCGGGGGCACCTCGAGGCGCGGAGCGAGCCCGGCAGCTCGAGGCCGCAGTGGACGCAGCGCAGCCTCACGCCGCCCAGCGCGTTTCCACGGCGCCCACCGGCGGCCCGCCGCCGGGCCCGCGGGGGTAAAAGCCGGTCGGGCGGGGGTCGGCCACCCCTAACCCTCAGCACCGGGGGCCGCCGCCTCAGTGAGACTGCCGCTCCTCACCCGCCCAGCCTCGCGCGTATCTCGCCCAGCCTCTTTAGGAGCTCCTCCCTCCCGTGCTCCTCGGCCACCCGGCGCGCCTCCTCCACGAGCTCGCCCTCGCCGATGACGTCGCGGGCCATGGCGAACAGCACGTTGTTCTCCTTGTCTATGTGCTGGACCAGGAGGTCGCGGTAGGAGGTCGCGTAGTGCTTCAGCTCGGCGACCGCCCCGCGGTCGCCCGACCTCACCCTCTCCGCGGCCGCCCGCGCGTTCCTGAGCATGTACCTGCCCATCCCGTGCTCGCACACCATGACGCCTATGGGGCCCCCGTGGAGCGGGACGCCGCGCCTCTCGAGCGCGGGGAACAGCAGCAGCTCCTCGACCCCGTGGTGGTAGTGGTCGGCGAACCTGCTGAGGAAGTCGATGAGCTCGAGGACCACGGCCGGGTCGACCCTGCCGGCCTCGACTCCCTCCACGGCCTTCTCCAGCATGTCGAGGGCCTCGAGGATCCTGTCGTGGTCCTCGTAGAGCTGGTCGACCACGTGCCCCGCCAAGGCGCTAGCACCGCGGCTCCCGCAGCCCCGCCTAGGGATAAGCCGCCCGGCGCCCCGGCAGCCGCAAGGTCAGCGCGCCGGGCCTACCGCACGGCGTTCGCGAGGATGGGCAGGATCAGCGTGATCACCACGATTATCGAGACGAAGACCTTGGCTGCCCGGCTGGCCACGCGTACCCGTGCCGACACGCTCCCCCGGGCCCCCTGGGCCTCCCGGGCGCGCCTCCCGACGCAATACGGTAAAAACCGTAACGCGGTGGTGCTACGGGGCTACGGTGGGGCCCGAGGGCCAGGTGCCCGCCCGGGGGCGGGCCGCGCTTGCCGGCGAACCTGCCCCCGGAGGCCAAGGCTAAGCTGGCCAGGTACAGCGAGGCCCGAAGCATCGAGGAGAAGATAAGGGCCCTCGAGGAGTTCCTATCGGTCGCGCCGAAGCATAAGGGCGCCGAGAACCTCCTGCTGTGGGCTAGGCGGAGGCTCGCCGAGCTTAGGGAGGAGCTCGAGGCCGAGAGGAGGAAGAGGAGGAGCGTCGGCGGTGGCGGCCCGAGGATCTTCTTCGAGAAGGAGGGGGCCGGCCAGGTCGTGGTCGTGGGGCCCCCGAACGCGGGCAAGAGCCTGCTGGTGCACAGGCTGACGGGCGCCCGGACGCGCGTCGCCGACTACCCGTTCTCGACCACGCAGCCGCAGCCGGGTATGCTGCGCTACCAGGACATCTACTTCCAGCTCATAGACACGCCCCCGCTCACGCGGGAGGCGCCGCAGTACGCGTCCAGGGTGGCGGGGCTGGCCAGGAACGCCGACGCCGTGATCGTCGTCGTGTCGCTCGAGGACGACCCGGTGAGGCAGTACGAGGAGGTGAGGGACCTGCTGGCGGAGCACGGCGTGCTCATCGAGAGGCCGCGGGGCACGGTCCGCGTGGAGAGGGGGGGCGCGACCGGCGTCGAGGTCGTGCTGAGGGGCCGCATACTCGACGGCACGGTCAGCGACGTCGAGAGGCTCCTGGCCAGCTACCGCATCTACAGGGCCCGGGTGCTGATAGAGGGGGAGGTCACCCTCGACGACGTCGAGATGGCCATATTCAGGAGCACCGTGTGGAGGCCGACCATAGTGCTCGCCAACAAGGTGGACCTGCCGGGCGCCCGCGACGCGTACAGGAGGATCTACGACTACCTGGCGGCCAGGAGGGAGAAGAGCGTGTGGCTCCTGCCGGTCTCGGCGCGCACAGGCCTCAACCTGGACAGGGTGGGCGAGCTCGTGTTCCGCAGGCTCAACATAGTGCGCGTCTACACCAAGCAGCCGAACGGCGAGCCGAGCAGGACCCCCCTCGTGCTGCCCCGCGGCTCGACCGTGCTCGACGTCGCCAGGAGGATCCACAGCGACCTCGCCGAGTACTTCCTCTACGCCCGCGTCTGGGGGCCCTCCGCCAAGTACCCCGGCGAGAAGGTGGGCCCCGACCACGTCGTGGAGGACGGCGACGTGGTTGAGATCCACGCCAGGAGGTGAGGCCCTAGGCCCAGCCGGCGCCTCGCGCCCCCAGCAGCCTCCTGGCCATGTCCATCAGCACGGCGGCGAGCCTCTCGGCGGCGCCGATGCAGTCCCTGAGCTCCTCCTCGTCGAGGAACCCGTGGTAGAAGTTGGCGTGAAGCCTCTCGGCCATGCCGAAGAGCTCCACCAGCTGCGCCGGGTCGCCGCCGTACAGCGCCGCGTAGAGCCTGGCGAGGTCCCTCTTGACCAGCAGCTTGGCCTCGCGGTGCCCCCTCACGGGCGCGCCGCGGAGAGCGACGCCGAGCGCGCTCAGGAGGATCATTATCGCTGACCACAGCACCTCCCCGGCCTTCGCTAGCTCGCCCTCCCTCTTCAGCCTCGCGTACTGCTCGTACTTCTCGCGCAGCAGCGCCTCAAACTGGTGCAGGTTCGTGGGCGCGCCCACGCCCGGAGCCCTCCGCCGCGAGGCCGGAGCGCAGCGACAGGACGCGGCCCTCCTCGTCGAGCTCCACGACGTACCTCGTGAAGAAGTAGTAGAAGACGACCACCCACTTGCCGCCGCTCCTCACCACGGCGTCCACGGTTATATGGTCGGGGTTTATGTTGAACTCCTTCAGCTTCCCCTTGAGCACCCTGACGGCGTCCGTGGCCTCGGTTATCCTAGCCACCCGAGGCCCCCCGGCACCGGGGGCCCGCCCCCGCCTTTCACGCTGGCGCTGCGGCAGCCGCCTCAGCCTGTCGCCTCGGCGTCCACGGCCCTGACCTCGCGCAGCGTCCTGTATATCGGGCCGCTCCTCGTCAGTATGCTCTGCTTGAGCCTTATCACCTCGACGGTCATCTCGCCCACCTCCACGTCCGCGTACTGGTTGAGGAGCTTAACAACCCTGTCCAGGTTCCTGGAGCCCTTTATCCTGGCCAGGGTTATGTGGGGCACGAACTCCTCCCTCTCCGGCCTGAAGCCCAGCCTGCGCAGCCCCCTCTCGATCTCGTCGTGTATCCTCGCGAGCTCCTCCGCGCCCTCCCTGACGCCGACCCATATGACGCGGGGCCTGGACACCGTCGGGAAGGCGCCGACGCCCGCGATCCTTATCCTGAACCTCCTGAACGCGACCGACGACATCACCCTGTGCACCTCGTCCACCATGGACACCGGGATCTCGCCGAGGAAGCGCAGCGTTATGTGCAGGTTCTGGTCCTCCACGGGCTTCATCGGCGCCCCCGTGGCCACGAAGGCGTCCCTAATGCTCACCAGCCTCGACACCAGCGCCGGGTCCTCTATGTCGACGGCTATGAAGGCGCGCACCCGCTCGCTCACGCGGCGCCACCGGGCCGGCGCGGGCCGCGCGCTCCCCAAACCGGTTGCGGCCGCTACCCTCAAGTCGAGCCGGGGGCCCGCGCACCGGCGGGGGCGCCGTGGCCTACGCCTACGACGACTTCATCGTCACGACCACCGAGACGGTGCCGGGCTACAGGGTGGTGAGGGTGCTGGGCGTCGTGGCCGCGGGCGTGGTCCTGGCCAGGAACATCGGGTGGGACATACTGGCCGCGCTGAGGAACATCGTGGGAGGCGAGATAAAGGAGTACACGGAGCTCATGGCCAGGGCCCGCGACATCGCGGTGAGGAGGCTGGTCGAGAAGGCGAGGGGCCTGGGCGCGAACGGCGTGGTGGGCCTCAGGTTCGCCACATCGGTGGTATCGTCCCTCGCGGCCGAGGTCCTGGCGTACGGCACCGCCGTGGTGCTGGAGAGGGCGGCCTAGCGGGGCCCGCGCCGTGGCGCCCCCCTGCGTGCTCTCGGCGGGCTCGTTCCACGCGTTCGTGACGCACTGGGACCTGGACGGCGTAGTGTCGGCCGCCCTGCTCGTCAGGACCGCCCGCCTCCTCGGCCTCAGCTACGACTACAGGCTCTCGACGCCGGCCGCCCTGCCACGCCACCTCCGCGAGCTCGGGGCCCCGAGGCTCGTGGTCGCCGACCTCTCGCCGCGGCCCGGCGCCGGTGAGCTGGCGGCGCTGCTGTCGCGCTTCGAGGCGGCCGCCTGGCTCGACCACCACGAGTGGCCCGCGGACGCCAGGGAGGCGCTGGGCCGCGTGCCCGGCCTCACCGTCATCCTCGACACCTCGAGGGCCGCCGCCGAGCTGGTCTACGGCTACCTGACCGAGGCCTGCGGGGTGGAGCTCGAGGGCTACCGGGAGCTCGTCGAGCTGGCCAGGCTCGAGGACGAGGAGGACGTGGTGGAGGGGGAGGCGAGGCTCTGGCGCGTCCTGCTCAGGATGTCGGGCTGGGAGCTGAGGTACAGGGTCGTGGACGCGCTGGCCTCGGACCCCGCGACGCCGGGGTGGGCGCGCGAGGAGGCCGCCAGGCTCATGCCCAGGTACGAGAGGATGGTGAGGGAGGCGGCCAGGAGGGCCAGGGTGCTCGAGGCGCCCTGCGGCGCCCGCGTGGCCGTGGTCGAGTCGCCGCCGAGCCTGCACCCTGGCGACATCGTCGCCTCGCTCGGGCGCGCGGAGGCCGACGTCTACGTCATCCTGTACCCCGACGCGGTCAGCCTGAGGAGCGAGGCGCTGCCGGTCAACCGGCTCGCGTGGAGGCTCGGTGGAGGGGGCCACCCGAGGGCCGCCGGGGCGCCGGCCCGGGGCCGGCGGGCCTCCGAGCTCGTGGCGAGGGTCCTCGAGGAGGTCTGCAGGCTGGTGCCCGAGCTGGCGGCCGAGATCGCCGGCCGCCTAGGCCCGGCCGGCGCGGTAGGCCGCGTAGAGCGACGCGGCGAGCACCGCCGCGCCCACCGCCAGGGGGTCGGCGCCGAGCAGGGGTGACGCCAGGGCGGCGAGGCCCCCGGCGGCGAGGAG
>WAQM01000229.1 GCA_015520245.1 Pyrodictiaceae archaeon | reverse complement strand
CGCTAGGCCCGCCCCCAGCAGCTGCACGGTTATGAGGGTCCATACGAGGTCCCGGAACACGGACTCCGGCAGCTCGTAGACGTCGGCCAGCATCGTGGCGACGATTATCGGCACCGCGACCGTGGCCCCGAACATTATCAGGTAGTGCTGCAGGCCGAGGAGCGCGGCTTCGAGAAGCGAGCGCGGCCTCTCCTCGACCCCGTATATGAGGGCCAGGCCGCCGCGGCTACCTCGCGCCAAAAGCCCGCTCCCGCCGGGCCTTCGAGGGGGCTAAAATGGGTTGCGCGGGTTCAGCACCTTGCCCCCTCTTCATCGCGCGCGGGTGCTCCGAGCCGGGGTAGCGTGGAGATGCCTCATCACGAGCCGCCGGCCGCGAGCGCCGCCTCCAGGAGCCCCCGGAAGGGGGGTGAGGGGTTCATAGGCCTGCTCTTGAACTCCGGGTGCGGCTGGCTCCCCACGAAGAACCTGTGATCGGGCAGCTCGATGAACTCCACGCGCCCGTCGAAGCTCACGCCGGAGACGCGGAGACCCGCGGACTCCAGCTTGTCAAGGTAGCGGGGGTTGACCTCGTACCGGTGGCGGTGCCTCTCGGCCACGACGTCGCTGCCGTAGAGGCGGTGCACTAGCGTGCCGCGCACCAGCTTGATCGGGTAAGCGCCCAGCCTCATCGTGCCGCCCAGGTACTTGATGCCGCGCTGGCTCTCCAGGAGGTCGACAACGGGGTGCGGTGTGTGCGGGTCGATTTCGGTGCTGTTGGCATCCTCGAGCCCTACCACGTTCCTCGCGAACTCGACCACGGCCAGCTGCATGCCGAAGCATATGCCCAGGAAGGGCTTGTTCGCCTCGCGCGCTGCCCTTATCGCGGCTATCTTGCCCTCAGCCCCCCGGGCGCCGAAGCCGGGCAGCACTATCACAGCGTCGTTCTCCTCGACCACCCTGCTCGGGTCGAGCCTACCCCTCTCTATGTCCGTCGCCTCGTACCAGTTTAGGATGGGCTTCACGCCCAGCTCGGCCGCCGCGTGACGGATCGCCTCTATGATACTCAGATAGCTGTCCTTCAGCTTGGTGTACTTGCCCACCATCGCTATGCGGACGGGCTTCGAGGCCTCCTTGACCCTCCTCACGAAGTCCCTCCAGGCGTCGAGGTCCGGCTTCCTGGGCTCGAGGCCCAGCCTCCTCTCGATGTAGGCCCCCAAGCCCTGCTCCTCGAGCACCAGGGGGACCTCGTAGATCACCTCGACGTCGGGATTGCTGAACACGGCCTCCGGCGGCAGGTTGGCGTAAAGCGCTATCTTGCTACGCGCCTCCTCCTCGAGCGGGCGTACGCTCCTGGCGATTATAACATCAGGCTGTATGCCTATCCTGCGAAGCTCCTGCACGCTGTGCTGAACAGGCTTGGTCTTCTGCTCGCCCGTCGTGCTGAGCACAGGCACCAACGCCACGTGCACAAAGAGCGTGTTCTCGAAGCCCTCCTCGATCCTCATCTGCCTTATCGCCTCGAGGAACGGTAGGCCCTCTATGTCGCCTACGGTGCCGCCTACCTCGACCAGCACTATGTCGGCCCCGGTCTCCTCCGCAACCTCGCGGATCCTCCTCTTGATCTCGTTGGTGACGTGCGGTATCACCTGCACGGTCTGGCCCAGGTAGTCTCCCCGCCTCTCGCGCTCGATGACTGCGAGGTACACCTGCCCCGTCGTTATGTTGTTCTTCTTCGAGAGGTTCACGTTGAGGAAGCGCTCGTAATGCCCAAGATCGAGGTCAGTCTCGCCCCCGTCCTCGGTCACGAAGACCTCGCCGTGCATGTAGGGGTTCATGGTGCCGGCGTCGACGTTTATGTAGGGGTCGATCTTTATGGCCGTCACCGTGTAGCCGCGGGCCTTCATTAACAGGCCTATGGAGGCCGTCGTTATGCCCTTGCCTACGCTGCTCAGCACGCCGCCCGTGACGAAGATGTACTTCGTCCTCGCCAACCGCCCGCCTGAGTGCATAGGCACGCCTAGGGGTTATTAGCTTCAGGCCGCCGCAGGCCGCCGGGCAGGCTGGTATGGGCGCGCTCCTCTCCAAGATCCGGACCCGGCTCCCCGTCCTTCAGGTCGCCCTCGACTTGACCTCGGCGGACGATGCGGCGAGGGTGGCCCAGGAGCTGGCAGGGCTCAGCGATAAGCTGGTCTTTGAGGTTGGCACTCCCCTCATAAAGGCCGCGGGGGCCTCGGCTATCCGCCGGCTTAGGGAGGTCGTAGGCGACGCCCCCGTAGTAGCTGACACGAAGTCCGTGGATGCCGTCCGCGTCGAGGCGGAGCTCGTGGCCAGGTCGGGCGCTGACGCGTTCACAGTCATGGGGTTCGTGGACGACGAGGTAGTGCGCGGGGCTCTGAGCGCCTCGCTGGAGCTAGGCATCGACGCGGTGTTCGACACGATGTACATGGAGCCCCTCACGGCTGTCGAGAGGCTCCATAGGCTAGGGGCCAGGATCGTGGGTCTCCACGTAGGAGTTGACGTGCAGCGTAGGCTCGGCCTTACAGCGGAGCAGCTCGTGGACTACGTAAGGAGGGTGAAGAGGGAGTACGGTGACCTCATCGTCGCCGTCGCGGGCGGGATAAATGAGAGGAGCGCGCCGAAGCTGGTCGACGCCGGGGCGGACATAATCGTGGTCGGCTCGGCGATCGTGAGGAGCCCCCAGCCGCGCCGTGCTGCTGAGGCCATACTCAAGGCCTTCGGCACGCGCTGACGCCGCACGGTATTACGG
>WAQM01000228.1 GCA_015520245.1 Pyrodictiaceae archaeon | reverse complement strand
TTCATCAGGCTCGTGGGGTCCGAGCTGGTGCAGAAGTACGTGGGCGAGGGGGCGCGCCTCGTGCGCGAGGTGTTCAAGCTGGCGCGCCGCCGGGCCCCCAGCATCGTGTTCATAGACGAGATCGACGCGATAGCGGCCAAGAGGCTGGAGGTGAGCACGAGCGGCGAGAGGGAGGTGCAGAGGACCCTCATGCAGCTGCTCGCGGAGCTGGACGGCTTCGACCCCCTGGACAACGTCAAGGTGATAGCGGCCACCAACAGGATCGACATCCTGGACCCGGCGCTGCTGAGGCCGGGGAGGTTCGACAGGCTCATCTACGTGCCGCCTCCGGACAGGAGGGCGAGGCTCGAGATACTCAGGATACACACCAGGCGCATGCCGCTCGGGGAGGACGTGGACCTGGAGGAGATAGCGGCGAGGACCGAGGGGGCCACCGGCGCCGACATCAGGGCGATCGTGATCGAGGCCGGCTACTCCGCGATAAGGGCGGGCCGCCGCTACGTCACGATGGAGGACTTCGAGTACGCGATCGAGAAGGTGCTGAGGAGGAGGCACAGGCCCTACGCGGCCGAGGCCAGGGCCCCCGAGGAGTACGCCTACGCGCCGGCGAGGGCCAGGCAGGCCGCTGACGCCGCGACCATGCACATCTAGGCGGCGCGCGGCTCACCCGGCCTGGTAGGCCCTCTCGGCGACCTTCAGCGCGTGCTCCGACAGCTTGCCCCCGGACGGGCACACGTAGGTGCAGAGGCTGCAGCTCCTGCAGGACGCCGGGTCGACGGTGTGCGGCGCCCTCATGGCGCCGAACGGGCACGACGTCACGCAGACCCCGCAGCCGCTGCACGCGCCCATCATGTACACGGGCGCCAGGAGCCTGCGGAGGAGGCCCAGGAGCTGCTTGACCCTCTGCCTGGGCACGTCGCCGCACACCTCCACCCTGCCGCTGACGTGGAAGCGCACCGTGACCCCGAGCCTCTCGTCCGTCACGGTCAGCGACTCGCCCTCGACCCTCGCCCGGCCGTCGAGGCCCGTGGTGCGGAGCAGCCTGCGGAGCGCCTCGAGGTTGCGCAGCCTCACGCCGTGGAGGAAGAGGACGTGGCAGCGCTCGCGCCCGAACTCGACGCTGTGGGTGGCGTAGCCCGCGAACAGCCTGTCCAGCATCTCCGACGGGTTGAGCCCCAGCTTCCTGGCCAGGTGCACCATCTCGGCCGGGTAGCTGAACCTCCACCTCCAGAACCCGTAGACGACCCACTCCCTGGGCAGGCCGTGCTGCCTGGCGAACCTGTAGAGGTAGTCCTCCCAGCGGCCCCAGAGGTCCGGGTGGACCCTCCTCGCGTTCTCTATCTCGGCGAGCCTGCTGGTGGGGCAGAGGTAGCAGCCCACCCTCTCGTAGCCCATCGTGTAGACCGGGTTGAGGGGGAGCCCCTCGCGCATTATGTACAGATAGACGTCGAGGCTCGTCCACTCCTGGATGGGGGCGGCGAGGAGGTCCCTGCGCCCGCCCGTGGTCGCCGAGGGGGCCAGCCTCCCCGCCTGCGCGCGCTGCGTGGACTCGAAGCCGCGCTGCCCCGTCACGGTGACGAGCCTGCCGCTCACGAGGGGCTTGAGGCCGCGGACGAGGGGGGCGAACTTGACTATCTTGCAGCACCAGCGGTAGTCGCGGCCGGGGGGCCCGTACCTCGGCAGCGCCCTCCAGAACGTGTCGCCGGCGCTTATCTCGGCGAGCTCGATGCCCAGCGCCTCGGCCACCCTCTTCGCGGTCTCGACGGTCTCGGGGAACTCGATGCCGGTGTCGAAGAAGTAGCCCCTCCTTATCCCCGCCTTCACCGCCAGGGCCGCCGCCACGGTGCTGTCCTTGCCGCCGCTCAGCGCCACCATGGCGGTGCCCATGCCCTTGACCTTCTCGAGGAACGACACGGCGTCCCTCTCCAGCCTCTCGAGCCTCTCCTCGAACACCTCGAGGAGCCTGGACCAGTCGGCGGGCCTCGCGTACAGCTCGACGTCGCCGGCGTGCCTCCACGTCTTCTGGACCCTCAGCGCGCCGGTCTCCAGAGTCTTGGCGACACCGTAGACGCCGCGGCCGTCGCTGACGGCGACGTAGAGGCCCGGCTCCGGCGGCAGGTCGTGCTCGAGCAGGTCGCCCCTCTCCAGGATGGCGCCGGGCTTCAGGGGCCTCCTGGACACCGCGTAGTAGCCCAGCTTCTCCTCCACGATCATGACGGCGCCCGCGTAGTCCGGCTTGAACACCCACCTCCTCCTGTAGATGTCGAAGAGCCTGACGCCCACCGTGCGCCCGCCGACGAGGTCGTCGTCGGCGGCGTCGGTGGCCTGCACCTTGTTGAGGAGCACGAGCGAGCCCGGGGGCACGAGCTTGTCGGCCGCCCTGCGCCCGACGTAGAGCCTGACCGCCTCCCTCACGATCTCGACGTCGCGGGGGAAGGCGGGCCTGACGTCGCCGGGCGGGGCCACCCTCACCCTGACCGTCCCGGAGCCGCACCTGGGGCACCTGGCGTGGCCTATGACGGGGACCCCGCACTGGGGGCACCAGCGCAGGTCCGGCATGATGCTGCGGAACAGCCTGGTGGCCTCGAGGCCGGTGACCCTGCCGCCCACGGCCGCCCGGCACCTCTTGGGCGCGGCCCGCCGCTGAGCCTGCCGGGGCCCCCGCCAAGTCCCTATCTGGCTTCCGTCGCCCCGGCGGCCGGGCCTCCGCCGCGCAACGCAGCGGCTTAGTAAGGTCCCGAGGGGCCACAGGCGCGGGAGCGCGGCGGTGCCCCCGAGGCTCGTGGGGTCCACCATATCGTTCCTGAGGTACGGCCTCGTCGACGCCGTGAGGAGGCTCGCCGAGCACTTCGACGCCGTGGAGATAAACTTCGAGAACCTACACCGGGCTCAGGTCGACTACGCCTCGGCGCTGATCCACTACAGGGCGGCGCTGCAGGAGGCGCTGAGGGCCGGGGTGGAGCCCCTGGTGGTGCACGCGCCGTACGAGGAGTACTTCCTGCCGTACCTTGGCCAGGGGCTCCGCAGGCTCGTGGACGAGGCGCTGCTGATCGTGGACCTGGCGGCCTCGTACGGCGCCCGCTACGTGGTCTTCCACCCGCTGAGCGGCCAGAGGGTCGGCCACGGCAGGGTGGTGAGGCTCAACGAGCTCCTCTTCACCGCCGTGGCCGACCACGCCCGCGGCTACGGGGTCACCGTGGCCGTCGAGAACACGGTGAGGTCGAGGCCGTGGAACAGGATAGAGAGCCTCGTCTCGGTCATCAGGGGCTCGGGGTCGCCGAACCTCAAGCTGTGCCTGGACGTCGGTCACGCCGTGGTCAACGGCTACGACCCGGCCGAGGCCCTGCGCTCGGCGGCGGGTGTGGTCGGGGTGCTCCACATACACGACAACCGCGGCAGCAGCGACGACCACCTGCCGCCCGGGGCCGGCGTGGTCGACTGGGCCTCCCTGGCGTCGGCGGCTGCCGGGCTCAGCGTCCCCGGCGTGCTCGAGGTCATATGC
>WAQM01000227.1 GCA_015520245.1 Pyrodictiaceae archaeon | reverse complement strand
GCCGTGGGCTCGGGACGACCCTCCTCCAGCCGCCGCGGGGGTCGGGCCTGAACACCCAGCCCCGCTCGCGGGCGAGCCTCTCGGCCTCCTCCCTCCCGTAGTAGGGGCCCACGAACTTCGTCGGCCGGCGGAAGGCCGGGTCCTCGGGGTCCACCAGCACCTGGGTGACCAGCGAGACGACGCGCCGGGGGAGGCCGCGGCGCTCCATCTCGTTGCCTATGGCCTGCTGCAGGAGGTAGCCCAGCCAGCCCTGGGTCATCGCGTTTGCAACGTCCATCGGCTGCTCGGGCAGCTTACCCCTCAGCGCGGCCATCCACTCCATGATCGCTCCCACCTGGGGGCCGTTGCCGTGAGTCACGACGACCCTGTAGCCTCTCAGCACGGCCTCGACCACAGCCTCGGCCGCCCTGCCGACGTTGCGCAGGTAGTCCTCGTAGGTGCCCCGCTCCCCCCTGCGGGTGAAGGCGTTACCCCCGAGCGCCACGACGACGAGGCGGCCCCTCAACCCCGCCCACCGATGAGCAGGAGTAATGGATGCTGACCCTTAAGCATCCACGGGCCCCGCCTCGGCCTCCACCTGCCGCCTCCTCCTAGCCGCCCTCACCCCGAGCTTGACCGCGACGTAGACGGGGGCGTACAGCGTCAGCGCGAGCACGAGCATCGTTAGCCCGCTGGGGTCGGGCGAGATCATGGCGGCGATGACGAGCAGGATCACGAATACGACCTTGAGCGTGCGGCCCCCGAACGCCTCGGGCTCGACGACGCCGTAGGCCAGCAGGACGTACACCACGAGGGGGGCCTCGAACAGTATGCCGAAGATCAGGGCCATGCCGACCGCGAACGACAGCGCCTCGTCGATCCCCACCCTGATTATCAGCTCGTACTCTGGCGGCGCGAAGAGGGGGTAGAGGCTCAGCATGAACCTCATGATCCAGGGGGCCACCACGAGGAGCCCGAAGGCCGCGCCGAGCGCGAAGAGCGACACGAAGGCCGCTGTGAACCTCTTCACCAGCGCCTTCTCATGGGGGTAGAGCGCGGGCTCCACGTAAGCCCAGACCTCGCGGGCTATGAAGGGGGACGCCGTGAGCGCGCCCAGCAGCACCGCGGTCTTCGCAGCTATGTCCAGCGACTCGAAGGGCGAGGCGGGCATCAAGCTCACGGGGTACGTCCTGCCGTCCAGGGCCGTCACGTTAACGGGGACGACCAGCCTCACGATCAGGATGGGGAGCCGCGTCACGAGGGGCGAGTAGCTGGTGAGGTTCGGCTCCGCCGGGAGCAGCGACGTGACCACCGAGGCGACCACCAGGGCTATCACTATCCTCCGGAGCCTGACCGCGAGCTCAACGAGGTGCTCGTAGATCGTGGCCTCCTTGCCCTCCTCGCCCAAGGCGGGGCAACCTTAAATCCACGTACCGGGCTAGTGAGTGCCGCGTGGAGGCTTAAGCTCTACCCCTTAGGTGCTTGACGGGCTTGAGCACGGCGGCCAGCGTGTACGAGGCCCTCGTTAGGGCCCGCAGGCTGGCCCTCGTGGCGTGCGACAGCTGCGACGACGCGCTCTACTACACGGACGGCGAGGTGGTCCTCGTCGCCTCCGAGCCCTGCAGCCGGGACGTCGCCGAGATAGCGGGGCGGGCGCTCGAGAGGGCCCGCCGCTCGAGGGTTGGCGCGCCCTTGGGGCCGCTGAGGGTGGCGCTCGAGGTGGCGGCATCGACCGCCCTCACCGCGGGGGCCGCCGCCCTCCTGAACCTCAACCCCCTCGCGCTCCTGCTGCTCGTCGCCGGCGGCGCAGCCGCAGTAGTGTCGGGCGCGCTCCGGAGGAGGGGCCGGGAGCCGCGGGCCTCCCTCCAGGGCCGGGCCTCGCTCGAGCTCGTCGCCCACAGGCTCCGCTGGCTGGTTATAAGCTTCTGCAGCGAGTGTCGCAGCAGCATCCCGGGCTACCGGTGCAGGTTCCACCGGGTCGGCAGGGCGGTGGTGCTGGAGCTCCCGGCTTGAGGGGGCGCGGGGCCCACCTGGTGCTCTACGAGGAGCCGTACAGCCCCCACGTCAACCTCGCCGTGGACGAGGCGCTGCTGATCCACGCTGCCTGCAGCGGCAGGATCTACGTCCGGCTGTGGCGCAACCACATGGCCGTCGTCGTGGGGTACTCGTGGCCCCCCGACGAGGGCGTGGACCGCGGCGAACTGGAGCGGGTCGGCGCGATGCTCCTCAGGAGGATCAGCGGGGGCGGGCCCGTCTTCCACGACCTCGGCAACGTGAACTACAGCGTCTACGCCCCGGCCACCTCGAAGCACCTGGCCGTCGAGCTCCTCGAGGAGCTCGTGAGCGAGGTGGTCGCGGCCGCGCTCCGCCGGCTGGGCGCCGAGCCGCGCATAGCCAACAGGACCGACGTGGTGGTGGCGGGCTTCAAGGTCTCTGGCAGCGCCGCGGCCGTGCGCTGGGGCGGCGCTGCCAGAGACCTTGAAG
>WAQM01000226.1 GCA_015520245.1 Pyrodictiaceae archaeon | reverse complement strand
GTGCCGGTCGACTGGGAGGCGGTACTCAGGGTCCCGCCCTACGAGCCGAGGGACTATGAGGAGGGCGCCGTGCGCCTTGACCTCAACGAGTCCCCCTTCCCGCCCCCGCCCGAGGTTGTGGAGGCAGTGGTTGAGGAGGCGAGGAGGGCCAACCGCTACCCGGAGGCTAGGCTCTACAGGGAGCTCCAGGAGGAGCTAGCCTCCTACGTCGGCGTCGAGCCAGACGAGGTCGTTGTAACCGCCGGCGGCGATGACGCCCTCGCCAGGCTCTTCGCCCTCCCGACGCGCGGCGAGCGGAGGATGGTCAGGCTCGACCCCAGCTTCTCGATGCTCGACGTCTACGCCTCGCTTTACTCGTGGCGCGTGAGCGCCTCCAGGCTGAGGCCGAGCGGCGACGCCTGGGTCCCGAACGAGGACGAGCTGCTGCAGCTCGCGGCCGGCGCCTCGATGGTCGTGCTGGACCAGCCCAACAACCCAACCGGCACGGGCATGGTGAGCCGGGCCACGATGCTTGAGCTGGCCAGGCTGCCGGCCCTCCTGGTGGTCGACGAGGCGTACTACGAGTTCTCCGGGGTGAGCAGCGTCGACCTCGTATCCGAGGGCGACGTGGTAGTCGTGAGGACGCTCAGCAAGGCGTTCTCGCTGGCGGGCCTCCGCGTGGGCTACATGGTGGCCGAACGCGGCCTCGCCCGGGCGCTCCGGAGGCTGGTCCCGCCCTTCGCCGTGCCGCGCACAAGCCTCGCCGCCGCCCTGGCGGCGCTCCGCACCCGCTGCCACGTCCGCGTCGTCGAGGCGGTTAGGGCCGAGAGGGAGCGGCTCCTGGCGGCCCTCCGGGCGCTCGGCGCCAGGCCCTACCGCAGCCTCGCGAACTTCCTGCTTGTCGACACCGGGGTCGAGGGCGCGGCGGACGAGCTCGCGAGGGCGAGGGTATACGTCAGGAGGGTCAACCTGGGGCCCACTTGGGTGAGGGTGACCGTGGGGTCACGGGCGGACAACGACGCGCTCCTGAAGGCGCTCAGGGAGCTGCTGCGCCGTCGCCCGGCCCCGCCGAGGGCCGCGCGGCCATAAGTACCCCGCACCCCCGTCGCCCGCCTCCGCGGCCGGGGTGCCGAGGCGATGTACGTTCATCGGGTCGCCCGCGCCGCCCCCGGGCTCCGTTAGAGTGGCCGTGCCGTCGAAGGGGAGGCTCAGGGAGCCGAGCCTGAGGCTCCTCGAGCAAGCCGGGCTCGAGCCCCTCCACGACCCCGACGACCGGAGGCTCCTGGTGGCGCCCACCGAGCGCGGCGACGTCTTCGTCGTGTTCGCGAGGCCTGAGGACATACCGTGGATGGTCTCGACGTGCGCAGTCGACCTCGGCATAACCGGGTACGACTATGTCCTCGAGTCGGGCGCGGAGGTCGAGGTGCTCGAGGACCTGGGCTTCGGCAGGGCCAGGGTCGTCGTCGCGGTGCCGGCGGAGTCCCGGGCAGAGAGGCCCGAGGACCTCGAGGGGGCCCGGGTCGCGACCAAGTACGTCAACCTGGCGCGCAGGTTCTTCGAGTCGCTGGGCGTGCGCGTGAGGGTGTTCCGCGTCAGCGGCGCGGCCGAGGTGATGCCGAGGCTGGGCGTCGCCGACGCGATAGTGGACGTGACGTCCACGGGCACCACGCTCGCCCTCCACGGGCTCCGCCCGATCGCCACCGTCCTGGAGACCTCGGCTAGGCTGGTCGCCTGCCCCGGCCGCGAGCGGCGCGGCCGCGTCGCCGAGGTCGTGGAGTCCCTGAGGGCGGTGGTGAGGGGGCGCAGGCACAGGCTGCTGCTCATGAACGTGCCGGACGACGCCCTGGAGGCCGTGCTGTCGGCGCTGCCGTCGATGGCCGGCCCCATGGTCGCCAGGATCGAGTCGGGCGAGCCGATGTGGGAGGTGATGACCGCCGTCCCCGAGCAGGAGGTGTGGAGGGTCGTGAGCGAGGCCAGGAGGAGGGGCGCCCGCGACATAGTCGTCCTGAGGGTGGAGAGGGTAGTGCCATGACGGGCTTCACGGTCATGCCCTCGCTCGACGTCGAGGCCGGGGTTGCCGTCAAGAGGGTGAGGGGGGTGAGGGGTTCGGGCCTGGTGCTCGGAGACCCGGTGGCGCTGGCGGCCAGGTACGAGGAGGAGGGGGCCCGCTGGCTGCACGTTGTCGACCTGGACGGGGCCGAGAGGGGCTACCCCGCCAACCTGCACGTCGTTAGGGCGGTCCGCGAGGCCACGGGGCTGCGCGTGCAGTTCGGCGGCGGCGTGAGGAGCGTCGAGGCTGCCGAGAGGGCGCTCGAAGCCGGCGCGGACAGGGTGGTGGTCGGCACCGCCTGGGTGGAGGACCCGGGCCTCCTGGCCAGGATTGTCGACGAGCTCGGTGCTGACACCGTCGTCGCCGCGGTCGACGAGGCGAGGTCCGGGCGCGTCGCGTACCGCGGCTGGAGCGCCGAGGCTCCCCTCACCGTCGAGGAGGGGCTCAGGGTCGTCGAGGCCGCCGGGGCCCGCGTCGCCCTCTACACGCAGACGTGGCTCGACGGCTCGGCGTCGGGGCCCGACAGGGCGCGGGCGCTCCGCGTGCGCCGAGCGACGCGGCTCGACCTGATCTTCGCGGGCGGCGTGGCCTCGGCCGCCGACGTGGCCTGGCTATGCCGCGCCGGCTTCCAGGGCGCGGTGCTGGGCATGGCGCTGCACGCAGGCCTCGTCAGGCTGGGCGAGGTGCTGAGGGTTGCCGAGGAGGGGGGCTGCGGAGCGGAGGACGGCTGAGGTCGTGGTCAGGGTCGAGGTCCTGCTCGAGCCGGGGCCCGTGAAGGTCGAGACGGGCTACGCAATGCTAGACCACCTGGTGGAGACCATGGTGTTCCACGCCGGGTGGAGCGTGAGCCTCGAGGCCCGCGAGCTGCGCCGGGTCGACGACCACCACGTCGCCGAGGAGGCCGCGCTGGCCCTCGGGGAGGCGATAAGGGCGGCAGCAGGCACCAGGGTGAGGAGGTTCGGCCACGCCATAGTCCCCATGGACGAGGCCTTGGTGCTCGCGGCCGTGGACTACTCGGGCAGGCCGGGCGCTTGGGTGAGGCTCGGGCTGCGCGGCGCCAGGGTCGGCGATCTCGCCGGCGAGAACGTCGAGCACTTCATAGCGTCGCTCGCGTCGTCGATGAGGTCGACCATACACGTGAGGAGGGTGGCCGGCTTCAACCCGCACCACGTCGCCGAGGCCGCAGCGAAGGCGCTCGGGCTGGCGCTGGCCGAGGCGCTGCGGCCGAGCGACCGCGTGCCGAGCCTCAAGGGGGCACTCGACGTGTAGGGCGGGGCGCCTTGCCGGCCAAGAGGCTGATCCCGTGCCTCGACGTGAGGAGGGGGCGCGTGGTCAAGGGGGTCCGCTTCGAGGGGCTCCGCGACGCTGGGGACCCCGTCGAGCTCGCCGCCAGGTACGAGGAGGAGGGGGCCGACGAGCTGGTCCTCCTCGACGGGTCGGCGACGCCCGAGGGGAGGCGGCCCCCGCTGGGCCTGGTCAGGGACGTGGCCAGCGTGATCACGGTGCCCCTCACGGTGGGCGGCGGCGTCCGCGGCATCGAGGACTTCGACGCGCTGCTAGGCGCCGGCGCTGATAAGGTCTCGGTGAACACGGCCGCGGTGAGGAGGCCGCAGCTCGTGGCCGAGGCCGCGCGCGAGTTCGGGAGCCAGGCGGTCGTCGTCGCGATCGACGCGAGGAGGGTGGGGGGCCGGTGGGAGGTGTACGTGGCCGGCGGCCGCGTCCCCACGGGCCTCGACGCCGTCGAGTGGGCCCGCAGGGTGGCCGAGCTGGGGGCCGGCGAGATACTGCTGACCAGCATAGACGCCGACGGCACCAGGTCCGGCTACGACGTGGACCTCGTGAGGGCGGTCGTGGAGGCCGCCCCGGTGCCGGTGATCGCCAGCGGCGGCGCCGGCTCGCCCCGGCACTTCCTGGAGGTCCTTAGGGACGCTGGCGCCGACGCCGCGCTCGCCGCCAGCGTCTTCCACTACGGCCTGCTGAGGATCAGGGACGTGAAGCTCTACCTCGCGTCCCACGGCGTGGAGGTGAGGC
>WAQM01000225.1 GCA_015520245.1 Pyrodictiaceae archaeon | reverse complement strand
GGTGTACAAGCTGTCGGACATGCCGCTGCCCCGTGAGCCCAGGGAGGCTGCTGAGGGCGATGCCGGCTACCTCCTCACCACCTTTTACGACGGCGAGCGTGGCGTCGTCGCGGCCAAGCTTTACGATGACGAGAGGGACGAGGTGCTCGTCTACTACGATAGGAGCGGCTACAAGCCGTACTTCCTGGTCGACCTGCCGCCCGACAAGGTGCAGGAGCTGCACGGGGTCGTGTCCCACCCCGGCTTCGACCACGTTGAGGTGGTCGAGAAGTACGACCTGCTTAGGGGCATGAGGAGGCGGCTCACCAAGATCGTCACGAAGACCCCGGACGTGGTGCGAGTGCTGAGGGAGAGGGTGCCGAAGGCGTGGGAGGCTAACATTAAGTTCCACCACAACTACATCTACGATTTCCAGTTGATACCGGGGATGAAGTACCGCGTCGAGGGAGGTAGGCTGAGGCTCCTAGCCCAGCCGTCGCCCGAGGACGTCAAGAAGGTGAGGGAGCTCTTCGCCGGGGAGGACGAGTCCACGATCGAGATGGCGATCACCTGGCTCCCGCTCTTCGAGCAGCCCCCGCCCAAGGCCAGGCGCGTAGCCGTGGACATCGAGGTCTTCACGCCCTTCAAGGGCCGCGTGCCGAACGCTAGCGACGCCTCCTACCCCGTGATCAGCGCCGCCTTCTCGTCGAACGACGGGCTCCGCGCGGTGTTCCTGCTAGGCGGGCGGGGCAGGAAGTTCTCAAGCCTCGACCTCCCCGAGGGCGTCGTCGTGGAGATCTTCGACGACGAGAGGGCCCTCATCGCCGAGGTGCTGAGGATAGTGTCCAACTACCCCGTGGTCCTGACGTTCAACGGCGACAACTTCGACTTCCCTTACCTTTACAACAGGGCGCTCAAGCTGAACATACCCAAGGAGCTCATCCCCTTCCGGTTCACGCGCGACCACGTCACCTTAAAGTACGGGATCCACATAGACCTCTACAAGTTCTTCTCGATTAAGGCCGTCCAGAGCTACGCCTTCGGCAACGCGTACAAGGAGTTCACGCTCGACGCGATCTCCCAGGCGCTTCTGGGAGAGAGCAAGATCGAGCTTGAGGCCAGCATCAGCGACCTCTCCCTGGACGAGCTGGCCAGGTACAACTTCCGCGACGCGGACCTCACGCTGAGGCTCACCACGTTTAACGGCGAGCTCGTGTGGAAGCTGATCGTGCTGCTCACCCGCATCTCGAGGCTACCGCTCGAGGACATGACGAGGAGCCAGGTTTCCGCGTGGATCAAGAGCCTGCTCTACTGGGAGCACCGCAGGCGGGGCTACCTCATCCCCCTGCCCAAGGAGATCCAGCAGATGAAGGGCCAGGCGCGCAGCGAGGCCATAGTCAAGGGCAAGAAATACATGGGGGCCCTCGTGCTGGACCCGCCGAGCGGCGTGTTCTTCGACGTCGTGGTGCTCGACTTCGCCAGCCTGTACCCTAGCATAATAAAGAAGTGGAACCTTAGCTACGAGACCGTGAACCCCGCCTACTGCCCTGAGGGCAAGCTGATCGAGGTGCCCGACGTCGGCCACAAGGTGTGCGTGAGCGTGCCTGGGCTCACGGCTCAGATCGTAGGGCTGCTCCGCGACTACCGCGTGAAGCTCTACAAGAAGAGGGCCAAGGACAAGAGCCTGCCCGAGGACGTGAGGGCCTGGTACGACACGGTCCAGGCCGCGATGAAGGTGTACATCAACGCGAGCTACGGCGTCTTCGGCGCCGCCAACTTCCCGTTCTACGCGCCGCCCGTGGCTGAGAGCGTGACCGCCATAGGGAGGCATACCATCCGGGCCGCCCTCGCCAAGGCGGCCGAGCTCGGCCTCAAGGTGCTCTACGGCGACACCGACTCGCTATTCATCTGGCACCCCGACGAGGACGCGCTCAAGAAGCTCCAGGAGTACGTCGAGAGGGAGTTCGGGCTCGAGCTCGAGGTGGACAAGGTCTACAAGATACTGACGTTCACCGGGCTGAAGAAGAACTACCTCGGCGTCTACCCCGAGGGAGGGGTCGACATCAAGGGCCTGGTCGCCAAGAAGAGGAACACCCCGGAGTTCCTCAAGAGGGAGTTCAGTGAGGTCATCAGCATGATAGGCAAGGTCGAGACGCCCGAGGACATAGTCAAGCTCCGGGAGGCAATAAAGAGCAAGATACGCGAGATCTACTTGAAGCTCAGGAGCTTCGAGTACAACCTAGACGAGCTGGCCATACACGTGGGCCTCAACAAGCCCGTGGACAGCTACGAGAAGAGCACGCCGCCCCACGTGAAGGCCGCGCGGCAGCTGGTCGCGATGGGGATCGAGGTGCTCCCCGGCGACGTTATAGCCTTCGTCAAGGTCAAAGGCAAGGAGGGCGTCAAGCCCGTGCAGCTGGCCCGCCTCCTGGAGGTGGACGTGGACAAGTACCTGGACCACGTCAAGAGCACCTTCGAGCAGGTCCTCAAGGCATTCAACTTGAGCTGGGACGAGGTCGTGGGCTCGTACAGGCTAGACGCGTTCCTGTCAGCGAGGAGGCTCTAGCGCCGGCCTAACCGCCCCTCCC
>WAQM01000224.1 GCA_015520245.1 Pyrodictiaceae archaeon | reverse complement strand
CGAGGTCTACTACGTCGACCTCGTTGGCGGCGAGGTGGCGGAGACCCCCGGCCGCGACGTGGACATAGTCGTGGTCGTGGACGAGGGCCTGGAGGAGGTGAGAGCGGAGGTCGAGAGGAGCATCGAGGAGTCGCTGAACAAGCTCATGGATGTGGTGGCCGGCTGGCTCCGGGAGGTGGTGGGGGGCAAGCCCGTCTTCGAGGTCCACGTGGTGACCAGGAGGAGCCCGGACTACGCAGCGCTCGTGGCCTCCAGGCACGCGCCCCCAGTAAAGCTCTAAGCGCCTAGGCCGTGGCGCCGGCCCGAGCGGAGGTAGCCCTTGGGGCTCAGCGAGTTTAGCGAGTGCTTCGGCAGGAGGCTCTCCGCCCTCCTCGGCGACCTGCCGTCCTGGGTCGTCAGGGGCCTCCGCGAGCAGGGGTGGAGGGGCTTCGCCTGGCAGTGGCTCAAGAGGAGGCTTGCCGAGGCGTTCGCGGCCTGCGCCCACGAGCTTTGCAGCCTCCGCGCGGTGTACGTCGCCGACCTCCACGGGGCCGAGCACGTAGTCGGGGAGATGGGCGGCAAGGACATTGACATAATCCTGGACTGCGACGACGAGCTGGACGTGGAGGGCGCCGAGAGGGCGGCCGAGAAGCTCGTGGCGGGGGCCCTCTCCAGGCTCCTGGGCGACCCCTACGAGGTCCTAGGCGTGCCGAACATGATCGAGCTGCACCCGGCGTCGGGCTATCTCGGCAGGAGGCTCCTGTCGGCTGGCTACGCCAGGCCGCTCAGGCTCCGCGGCCGGAGCCCCTGAGCGAGGCCTCTAGCTCGCGGAGCACGCTGTCGACCCGCGACTTGAACTCGGCCTCTATCCTCTCGCGCTCCCTCCTGAGCTTATCCAGGGATGCCTTGAGCTCCTCCTCCATCCTGCTCCTGAGCCTCTCGAGGAGCCTCCGCGCGGCGCCCTCGAGCGCGGTCACCGCACCCCCCGGCGGCGCCGGGCCCCTCCCCTCGGTAATTAAGCCCGGCCGCCGGGCCCGCGGAAGGGCGGGGGACCAGTGGGGCAGCAGGGCTACGACCCAGTGGAGCTCGCGGACGTCGTCGCGAGGGCGGTGGTGAGGGGCGAGGCAAGGAGGTATTACAGGTTCCGGTGCGACCGCTGGTACGGTGGTATCGCGACGGCCGATGTGGTGGGCTGCAACCTTAGGTGCGGCTTCTGCTGGGCGTGGCGCTACACCTGGGCCAACTACGAGCGGGCCGGGAGCTTCTACAGCGCCGACGAGGTGTGCGAGCGCCTCGTGAGGATGGCAAGGCGCCGCGGCCTTGAGCAAGTGCGGGTGAGCGGCGGCGAGCCGACCATAGGGTTCGACCACCTGGTGAAGCTCATGGAGTGTGTGACGTCAAGCGGGCTGCACTTCGTGCTCGAGACGAACGGAGTGCTAATCGGGGCGCGCGAGGACTACGCCAGGAGGTTGGCCGGCTTCCGCGGGGCCAGCATCGAGGTTAGGGTGTCGATCAAGGGTACGAGCCCCGAGGAGTTCCACATGCTCACGAAGGCGCGCCCCGAGGCATGGCGGCTCCAGCTCAGGGCGCTAGAGCTCCTGGTGGCCGAGGGCCTCAAGCCGGGGGACGAGGTCTACCCGGCGGTTATGTTGAGCTTCACCGACGAGCGCGGGGTCAAGAGGATCAAGAGGCTCCTGGCGTCGATCCACCCCGCGCTCGCCTCCAGCTTGGACCCCGAGTACGTGATACTGTACAAGCACGTCGAGAAGCTCATGTCAATGACCGGGCTGAAGCCGCGGAAGGCGTTTAGGCCTCACGAGGTGCCCGACGAGCTCGTCTAGAGCGGGGCGGCGAACCGCCTCAGTACCGGCTCGAGCCTGGAGAGGTCGCCGCCGAGGCTGTAGAACACGTAGGCCGCCGTCTGGACGGTGCCGGCCCAGCCGCCGAACCGATTAACCGCCACGCCGCTCGCGCAGGTGTCGCGCAGGCCGCACGAGGGGCACCAGGGGCCATGGCGAAGGCACATCTGCTTGGTGGGCGGCCTGGCATCGAGGCCCTCCTCCCTCAGCAGCCTAGCGAGGTGGGTATCATAGGGCGCGACGCTGCACGAGGCCCCCACGAAGAGCAGCGTGGCGTCGGCGACCTTGGGGCCTACGTACCTGACGCGCAGGAGCCTGGCCCTCAGCTGCTCGGGGCCGCGGGCCCCCTCCACGGCCTTGACCAGCTCATCCAGTACCTGCTCGAGCTGGCGCACCTGGTAGCTGGAGAAGCCCCTCGCCCTGCGCCTGACCACGTCGACGTCGACGCTGCCCGTGTCGGGGTCAGCGGCGCCGCGCAGTAGCGTGCGGACCCACCTCACGACGTTAACGACGTAGCTCGTGCGCCTCGAGAGAAACACGGCTACCGCCAGGGCCTCGCGGTCCCAGGGGCTGGCTACCAGGGCGAGCCTCGCGGCGACGCGGCGGACGCCGGTATTGGTAAGCGGTGGCGGCGGGCCGTGGGGCCTGCACCACAGGCCGGCCAGGTAGCGTAGCAGCTCGTCGTCGCAGCCGCGCCCCCTGCAGCACCACATGCCCTCGCGCTCGTACAGCTCGACGCCCTCGCGGAAGCCCACGAGCTTAACCCAGCGGCCGCGCCCCACGCGCGCGAACAGCGATGACACAAAGCTAGGGTACATGGATAGGTCGAGGGACGCGCCTACGCGGACGCAGACCTCGGGCAAGGCTTAATACGTGCCCCGCGGCGGAGGGCGTCTGGAGCCCCGGTCCCCTGCAACCAGGCCCCGTGTCGGCGGGGACCGGATGGGCAGGGGGCGGGTCACTCCCGGCCGCCTCGACACAACTCGCTCCTAGGCGATCCCCAGCTCCCTAGCCAGCCCCTCCAGCACCCTCGCGTAGCTGTCTAGGCTGAACACGACCCTGTCGTAGCG
>WAQM01000223.1 GCA_015520245.1 Pyrodictiaceae archaeon | reverse complement strand
GCCCCAGCGTCGTGAGGTAGAGGGCCTCCACGGGGCCGGGCCGCGAAGCGCCGAGCGCGAGCCCGGCGGCGAGCGCGGAGACCGCGTAGAGCGGGGCAGCCCACGGCAGCTCCTCGGGCGGCGCGCCGGCGGCCGCCACGCGCAGCGCCGCGTCCAGCCCGAGGCCCGCTGCAATGAGGGCCGGGGCGAGCGCCCTGGCCGAGGCCATGACCGCAGCGGACGCCGCGACGGCGGGCCCTGCCGCCAGCTGGAGGAGCTCGACGTTGTCGCGGAGCAGGAGCAGGCCCGCCGCGTAGGCGGCGAGAGGCAGAGGTGCCGCACGCGGGCGCCTCGTCAGCGCCAGCCACGTCGCGGCGAAGAGTAGCACGCCGAGGGGGCCCGGCAGCGCGTCACCGTACCAAAGTAGGTCCCACAGGCTCTTGTAGGCTCCTGAGACGAACACGCGGAGCGCTGAGAGCAGGGCGGGTGCGAGGAGCAGGGCGCTCGCCGCGCGTAGCTCCACGCGACAGCACCGAGCGGCTGCGGGGCGGGGGAGGGAGAAAGCCCTCAGGCGCTCAGCGAGATGATCTTCTCGTGGAACCACATCATGGTCCACAGCTCGTTGCGGCCCAACCTGCGGCCGGGGGCGACCTTGAGCTTCGGCTCCTCCTGCGGCCTGCCCTTGGCATCTATCGCGTAGCCCCTTATCGGCCCCGTGAACGGCTCGAACAGCAGCTCCCTCATCTCCTCGTACCTAGCCCTTATCAGGCTCAGCACCTTGGGGGGTATCGCCTCCTCGTTCAGCGGGGCCAGGTAGACGGCGCCCTCGCGCTCGCCCGCCCGCGACTGCTCCGGGGGCCTGGCCCACCGTATGGGCGTGAAGTCGCCCAGCCTCGCCCACACGTCCTCCTTCTCGTAGTACCCGGCGTACAGCTTCGCGAGCAGGTACGCGTATATGGGGCCCCAGTCGGCCACCTGGCCGGTGAGGTGGCTCCTCAGCCTCCTGCCCTGCCTCAGGAAGTACTCGTACATGTTGCTGTAGTGGCTGAAGCTGTACACCTTCTTGCCCTGCTCCCAGTAGGACTCGGCCAGCTCCAGTATCGCCGTGCTGTCCTCGGTAAACGATATGACGTCGACGTCGTACCTGTCGACCAGCATCGCCGCGTAGTTCCTGGCCTTGTCGGGCGCGAACCAGGCGTTTAGCGGCGGCGTCACGTATATCTCCAGCTTCTCGCCGTTGCCGCACTTGCCGGCCGCCCGCGCGCCCTCGACCGCCCCGATGGCGAACGCGTTTATGTGGCGTACCACCTCGGGTATGAGGAACGCCGGCACGTACCCGACCCTGCACGTCTCGGTCACGGCGCCGGCTGCCAGTCCGTTGAGGTAGTAGAGCTGGTAGAACTCGGCGAAGTAGGTGACCACGTTCTGCAGATCCTTGAACTCCTCCCAGGGCCCGCTGCAGTGGTAGAACTTCACCTCGGGGAAGTCGGGCGCGAGCTCCTTGACCGCGTACATGAAGCCGTAGCTGGTGGCGAAGACAGCGTCGTAGCGCTCCGCCGTCAGGTGGCTCTCTATGACGGCCTTGGCCTGCTCCTCACTCACGTTCTCGACGTACGCCGTCTCGAGCCACGGGAACAGCTGCTCGACGAACCTCCTGCCCAGGTCATGGGCGTGGGTCCAGCCTATGTCACCGATGGGGCCGACGTAGATCCACAGGGCCCGTATCCTCCTCTTCTCCGCCGCTGGTTGCGCGGCGGGGGCCGGCTTCCCCTCCTCCCTGCGCGCCGGCTGCGAGAGCAGCGTACCCGCGGCTAGGCCGAGCGCGAGCCCTGCAGCCCCCGCCGCGACCAGGCCGAGGAACTGGCGCCTGCTGACCACGGGTGCTCCCTGCATCGTGCCCGCGTTCACGGCTAATAACGGGTAGCTACATGGGATCCATCATTCCATTTGCGCTCGCACGATGGAACATCGTTTAACCCCGCGGCCGCGCCAGCCTCCGGGGAGGGCAGCCGCCGTGCGCGACCACACGAGCAGGTACCGCGTCATAAAGTACAGGCTGCTCGTCGCCGAGGCCCTGAGGCTCGCGAAGAGGTTCTTCTCGTACAGGGAGCTGTCCAGGATCACGGGGATCCCCGAGGGGATGCTGTCCAGGTACGTCAGCGGCCAGGTGGTACCCAGCCTCGAGCAGGCCGAGAGGATATGGGCCGCCCTCGAGAGGGCCCTCGACCCGCGCCGCGTCGTCGCCGACCGGATCAGGGAGCTGGGCGGCCTGATTGACTTGACCCCCGTGCTCACGGATCCGCTGCAGCTGAGACTCATTAGCATCCACTTCTACAACAAGCTGTCCGGGCTAAACATAACGAGGATACTTGTACCCGAAACCAGTGGCATAACGTTAGCCACCGCGCTGTCCATGGTCTTCGACGTCCCGCTGACTGTAGCGAGGAGGAGCAAGGATAATCCATATGAGGAGTACATCGAGGGGGCTCACATAGAGCCCCCGTCGAGCTACGTGGTGTTCTACGTGCCCCGCCACGGCCTCTCGCGGGGCGACCGCGTGCTGATAGTGGATGACGTCGTCCAGACGGGCAGGACGTTGGCGGCCCTCAAGAAGGTCGTTGAGAAGGCAGGGGCGTCCATAGCGGCCGTGGCGGCTCTCGTGGTGGTTGGGGATGAGTGGCGGAGGAGGGCGGGCATAGACAGGGTCGAGGCCCTGGTAACAATCAGCAGGCCGTAGGTGCTACCGCGCGCCACCGCGACGACGGTTGCCCCCCTCGGCTCGCTGCCGGGGCAGAGGCTTTCAGGCGGAGCCGCCGGCGAAGGTACCCGGTGGTATCGAGTGGAAGTCTGGGTCGCCGTGGAGCTGCCGGAGCCGCTCGTGAGGAGGATCGCGGCCCTCGTGGGGGGCGGCAGGTACCCCTCGATAAGCGCCCTGGTGGAGGCGGCCCTCCGCGCCTACCTGGCCCGCGCTGGAAGGGCTAACGAGAAGTACCCCCTTGGCGGCTGCGGCCCCCGCGGTGCGGGCCTGGATGCGGCCGTCGAGCCTAAGGCAGGTCCTGCAGGAGCTGCGCAGGCTCACCGACCCCCTAAGGGCGTTCGAGCTCGCCTCCACGCTATCGAGGCTCCACCGCGTGCAGGGGGGCGAGGAGCTGGTAATCGCGGCCGAACACGTCAAGACGGTCCTAGACGAGCTCGGCGTCGAGTCGGAGCTGCGGGTGCTTAGGGGCAGGCTCGAGCTCGAGCGCAGCTGGTTCTTCTGGGAGCCCCCGGGCTGGAGGCTCGTGGGGGCGAGGCTCGAGCGCAGGAGGAGCGACGGGGGCTGGGACCTAATAGCGTCGACGTCGGAGACGCCGCTGGTCGCGGTCACGCACTCCCCGCCCGCCACCGTCACGGGGCGCGCCGCTCTCGGGGGCCGGAGCGGCGTGGCCGTACTGCTGCGGTTCTCAAGCGACGCCTACTACGACGCCGTAGAGTCGGGCGCCGAGGCGGTCGTGGCGACGCACCGAGGCCCGGGCGTCCGCTACTACGCGATATTCCCCCGACCCGGTGAGGCCCTGAAGGCCCCGGCCGTCAGCGTCGAGTACGAGCGCGCCCTCAAGCTGGACGGCGAGACCG
>WAQM01000222.1 GCA_015520245.1 Pyrodictiaceae archaeon | reverse complement strand
GGTCCTCGTGGTCGTGCCCGTCGCACTCGATGACCTTCCACCCCAGGCTCGCCCACCGCATCTGCAGCCACCCCTTGCCCTTCACGGCGCTCGTGGGGCCGTCCAGCTGGTACCCGTTGACGTCGACGATGGCTACCACGTTCCGGAGCCCGTAGTGCGCTACGGTGGCGGCGGCCTCCCACACCTGCCCCTCGTCCAGCTCCCCGTCGCCCATGAGGACGAACACCCTGTACACTTCGTCGACCCCCTCGAGCCTCATGGCATACGCTATGCCGGCCGCTATGCTAAGGCCCTGGCCCAGGCTCCCGGTCGTGACGTCGACGCCGGGCTGGCCCCTCCGCGGGTGCCCCTCGAGGCCTCCGAGGCTCCTCACGCGATCGAGGTCCTCCTCGCGTAGCACCCCGAGCTCCACGAGGACCGCGTAGAGCGCCGGGGCGGCGTGGCCCTTGCTGAGGATCAGCCAGTCCCGGCGGACCCCCGTGCCGCCGCGGAGGCCGCGGCCGAGCAGCAGCGCGACCAGTATGTCGGCTGCGCTGAGCGACGCGCCGGCGTGCACGCTGGGGTCCCGGAGCGCCATCCTGACTATCCTCGCCCTAACCCTCCTCGACGCTTCGACGAGCTCGCGGACCGTCCTGGCCCTCGCCACGCCGCCTCACCACCTCCGCGACCCTCCTCGCGGCCTCGAGTAGGGCCTCGGCGGCCTCGCGCGAGTAGGGGTTGAGCGACCTGATCTCGTCGACCACGGGCCGGATCCCGCGCAGCCTCTCTAGGAGCTCCAGGGTCGAGCGCAGGCTCCTGGTGGCGGCCTCATCCCACGCCCTCTCGACGTCGATGCCGAGCCTGGTCGCGAGCCTCCTGGCCGCGGCCTCGTAGGCGTCCAGCGCCATGTGGTGGAGGACCTGGTTGACCGCCATGACCCTGTCGTGCTCGTCGGGGTCCATGAACACGAGCCGGTAGCCCAGGCCTCGCTCCAGCAGGGCGATCAGGCGCTCCCTCCACTCCTCGCCCAGCCTGACCGGGGTTACGACCACGGTCTCGCCGGCGCTGCACTCGTGGGGCGCGAAGAGCGGGTGCAGCCCCGCATAGTCGGGGGCCGGGCCGCGCGCCGCGAGCCTCGCGTAGGCCCGAGCCGCGGGCGTCTTCACCGACGCGGTGTCGGCGACCAGCATCGACTCCCTCAGCGCCCGCCAGTGCGACTCCAGCAGGGCGGGCACAGCGTCGCTGGGCACCGCGTAGACCAGCATGTCGGCCCACTCGATGGCCTCGCCCTCCTCGAGCGCCCGGGCCCCCACGGCGCTGGCAACCTCGGCCGCCCGCTCGGGGTCCCTCCCGGTGACGGCAACCCAGCACCCCGCCCTCCGCAGCACGGTAGCCAGCATGCGGCCAAGCGAGCCGTAGCCGTAGATCGCCACCCGGACCCTCACAGGGCAGTGGAGCTGCTCGCACCGCGACCACCTGGAGACCACGCCGTAGAGCTCGGAGGCTAGGCCCGCGCTCAGGCCCGCGGCCACGGCGAGCGACTCGAGCCTCCGTCTCCTGCGCTCCTCGCCCTCCCCGTCGACGACCGGGGCCTCGAGCAGCGCCTTGGCCCGCCCCAGGAGCCTGGCGAGCCGCAGCCTAGCCGCGACCAGGCGCAGGGCGGCCTCGTCCAGGACGTCCACCAGCTCCCTCAGCGCGCGCAGGAGCTCGGCGGGCTCCACGCCTCACCACCTCGCCCTCGCCAGGTGGGCCTCCACGACCCTGGCCACGTGCCTCGCCGTCAGCCCGTAGGCCTCGTAGAGCTCGGGGACGGAGCGCGCGCTCCTGCCGTAGCCGGCCGGCGCGACGGGGACCACGGGGGCCGGGTAGCGTCGCACGAGCTCTTCCGCCACGGCGCCGAAGAGGCCGCCCCGCGGCAGGTGCTCCTCGAGGACCACGACCAGCCCGGTGGACCTCGCGAGCCTCTCGAGGCCCTCGCCGTCGGCCGGCTTGACCGTGTGCAGGTTGGCGACCGCGACGCTCACGCCGCGGCGCTCGAGGAGCCTCGCGGCCTCCAGGGCCTGGGCCACAAGTGGGCCCGCGGACACTATGGCCACGTCGTGGCCCTCGCGCAGCAGCTGCAGCCTGCCGAGCACCGGCTCCGGGGCGTCCGGAGGCAGCGGCGGCGCGTAGTCCCGCCCCACCCTGACGTAGGCCGGCCCCCTCACGGCCTCGTGAACCTGGAGCAGCAGCTCGTAGGTCTGGAGCGCGTCCGCGGGCACCACGACGACGGTGTTGACCAGGACGCGCGCCAGGGCGATGTCCTCGAGGCTCTGGTGGGTGACCCCGTCGCCGGGATCGCTGAACCCGCTGTGGGTCGCGACCACCCTCACGGGGAGGTTCATGACGTCCACGGCGTTCCTCAGCTGCTCCCAGGCCCTCATCACGAACGCGGCCATGGCCGCCACGTAGGGCTTCTTACCCGCTAGCGCGAGGCCCGCGGCGAACCCCACGGCATCCTGCTCCGAGATGCCGACGTTGACGAGCCTCCCGGGGAACCTCTTGCCGAAGAGCGACGCCCTGGTGGGGCCGGCCACGTCCGCCGTGACCACCACGACGTCGGGGTCGCGCTCACCCAGCTCGACTAGGGCGCAGCCGGCGGCGTCGCGCATGCTCTGCCTCTCGAGCGCCCGGGCGAGGCAAGATACAATAGGCCCCACCGTTCGGGCACCCCCTCACCGAGGGCCGATTAAAAGCGTTGCGGGGTGGGCGCGGGTGGAGTGCAGGCGTGTGCTGAGGGAGTGGGGGCCGCCCGTACGCGTCGAGCACCGCGGCGTCAGGATCGGCTGGGGCCAGCCCGTCGTCGTGGCCGGCCCCTGCAGCGTCGAGTCGAGGGAGGTGGCGCTCGAGGCGGCCAGGCTCGTGAGGAGGGTGCTGGTCGACGAGCTGGGCTTCACGAACGTCATCCTAAGGGGCGGGGCGTGGAAGCCCAGGACCAGCCCCTACAGCTTCCAGGGCGCCGGCGAGAGGGCCCTCGAGTGGCTGAGGGAGGCGGGCGACGAGGCGGGGCTCCCCGTGGCCACCGAGGTCCTCGACCCGAGGCACGTCAAGCTCGCGGCCGAGTACGCCGACTTCCTCTGGGTGGGGGCCCGCAACATGCAGAACACGCCGCTGCTGAGGGAGCTGGCGCGGGTGGACAGGCCGGTCCTGCTCAAGAGGCACTTCGGGGCGACGGTCACGGAGTGGCTCTGCGCCGCCGAGTACCTGCTGGCCGAGGGCAAGGAGGACGTCGTCCTCGTCGAGAGGGGGACGCGCGGGCTGAACGAGTACGCGAGGTTCAGCCTCGACGTGACCGTGGTGCCCGTCGTCAAGTCGATGTCGAGGCTGCCGCTGGTCGTCGACGTCAGCCACCCGGCCGGGAGGCGCGAGCTCGTGCCGGCGCTTGCCCGCGC
>WAQM01000221.1 GCA_015520245.1 Pyrodictiaceae archaeon | reverse complement strand
GAGGGCCACGAGGCAGTGGGTGCTCCGGGTGACTAAGCTGAAGGAGAGGCTCACCGAGGAGGCCGAGAAGGTCAGGTGGATACCCTCATGGGCGCTGGCCAGGCTCAGGGGCATACTCGATAACCTCCAGGACTGGGTGCTGAGCAGGCAGCGCTACTGGGGCACGCCCCTACCCATCTGGACCTGCTCGCGCTGCGGCCACATCGTCGTCGTCGGCAGCAAGCGCGAGCTCGAGCAGCTGGGCGGCAAGCCTCCCCGCGAGCTGCACCGCCCCTGGATAGACAGGGTCACGCTCCGCTGCCCGCGCTGCGGCGGCGTCATGACGCGCGTGCCGGACGTGATGGACGTCTGGTTCGACAGCGGCATCGCGTTCTACGCCGCCATAGGCCACCCCGAGAAGCTAGGCAGGCCGCCGAAGATAGACCTCATAGCCGAAGGGCACGACCAGGTAAGGGGCTGGTTCTTCAGCATGCTGAGGGCGGGCGTCATAGGCTTCAACGCTGCCCCCTACCGCACCGTACTCATCCACGGCTTCATGCTCGACGAGAAGGGGCGTGAGATGCACAAGAGCCTGGGGAACTACGTGGGTACGGACGACATAGTGAAGCGCGCTGGCCGCGACGTCTTCAGGCTATGGGTGCTGCAGAACACCGTCTGGGAGGATGCGAGGTTCTCGTGGCGTGCTCTCGAGGAGGTTAAGAGCGACCTCGACGTCGCCTGGAACGTGTTCGTCTTCGCGGCAACCTACATGAGGCTCGACGGCTTCGACCCGGCCGAGCACAGCATTGAGAGCGTCGCCGAGCACTTGAGGCCAGAGGACAAGTGGCTGCTGTCGAGGCTGAACAGGGTGATCGCCGAGGTCACGCGCGCTCTTGAGGCGTACCGGGTCCACGAGGCCGCGCGCCTGGTCAGGAGGTTCATAGTCGAGGATGTGAGCAGGTGGTACGTGAGGCTCATCAGGAGGAGGGTGTGGGTCGAGGAGAACACCGTCGACAAGATAGCGGCCTACGCGGCGCTGTATCACGCCCTGAGGACGTGGCTGGTCCTGGCAGCGCCTTTCGTGCCGTTCCTCGCCGAGAAGCTCTACCAGGACTTCGTTAGGCCCGCTGAGCCGGGCGCCCCGGAGTCCGTCCACCTAAACGACTGGCCTAAGCCCCGCGAGGATCTGATAGACGATGAGCTCGAGGCCCAGATGGATGTCGTGCGTGAGTTCGCCGAGGCCGTCGCGGCCGCACGCATGGCGGCCGGGCTCAAGCTGAGGCAGCCGGTGGCCAGAGTCATCGTCTACACCGACGACGAGGCCGTAGCGAAGGCGTTGGAGAGGCTGGGCGAGCTCGCGCGCCTAGTGGCCAACGCGCACGAAGTCATCGTTAAGCCCGCGCGCAGGGTCGAGGAGGTGGTCGAGTATGAGGTCGAGCCCGTGTACTCGAGGCTCGGTCCGAGGCTGCGCGGCAAGATGAAGGAGCTGGTCGGCGTGCTGCGCGAGCGCGCGGCCGAGATAGCTAGGACCATCATCGAGGTGGGTAAGGCCCGCATTAGGTTCAGCGACGGCTCCGAGGAGGTCATCACGAGGGATGACGTGGTTGTGAGGCCCCGCTTCCGCGGCGGCTTCGCCGGCCGCGAGACCCGGTGGGGCACTGTCGTCGTTGACACGAGGCTTAGCGAGCGCGAGATCGCAGAAGGGCTTGCGCGCGACATAGTCCGGAGGGTGCAGTTCATGAGGAAGCAGCTGGGCCTCATGGTTGACGAGTACGTCGACGTGGAGATCTACGTCCCCGAGGACCACCGGAGGCTCGTGCTAAGCCAGCTCGACTACATCCGGGGCGAGGTCAGGGCGAGGAGGCTCGATCTGGCCACCAGCCCCTCCGAGGTCAGGGGCGAGCTGGTGAGGGACTGGGTCATCGGCGGCGCCGAGTATCGCATAGGCGTGAGAAGGGCGTCGGCCGGTTGATCCATCATCACGGAGCCCGGCCTCAGCTTATCGGGCCCTCCTCATCCGCTGCACCTCTCAAGCTCCCGCTCCACCCTCTTGGCTATAGTCTTTACGACATCGTGGATCTTGAGCGGGTACTCGACCTCCACGACAGCGCCTCCGCGCAGCTTGAGCACCAGCCGGCCTATGCCCTTGTCCGGAAGCTTGACCAGCTCAACTTTAGCTAGGTCGCAGATGCGCACCTCGAAGTCCTCGGGCCTCCTCTCGCCGCTCTGCCTCCTCCTTTTCTTCCTCATACTATATATGAAAAGGTCCATGCGCTTCTGAAGCCCTGTCCTGGGCCGGAAGGCCTCCCAGTGCTCGCCTAGGTAGTGGAACTTGATCACGCCATCCTCCACGACGACATCGTAGTGGCTGATGTCGGGGCCCCTGCGGACTATCGCGCTGTATATCACGTTCTCGTCAACGTGCCGCCGCCCGGCCATGCAGCGTTCTCCGTATTAGCCGCTCGCAGGCGGAGTGCTTATACGCACTGGGCAGTAGGGGATGGAGCTGACGGCCGCGCATGATGACGACAAGCTGGTCAAGAAGGTCTACGAGATCTACGGCAGCGTCATACGCGAGCGGAAGCCGATACGCAACCCCAGGGAGATGGTCAAGGTGCTGAGGGAGGAGTACAAGCTGATAGTCGACGAGCGCGTGGTCTCGCTAGTAGTCGCGGCCTTCATGGCCGGTCGGCCGGTGCTCTTCGAGGGCCCGCCGGGCACCGGGAAGACCGAGATAGGCGAGGCGATACTGACGCTGTGGGCAGGCAAGAGCGCGTTCATCCTGCCCTGCAGCGAGAACTACGACGAGTACCGGGTCATCGGCGACTTCCACCCGCTAATGGCCCTGCGCTACGGCTTCACCGAGGACAGCTTCATCCCCAGGCCCCTGCTGGCAGCGATAATACTTGACGCAGGCGTGCTGGTCGACGAGATAAGGCGCAGTAGCGAGGAGTTCCAGAACATGCTGCTCGACATAATCGACAAGCGCAGGATAGTGGTGCCCGAGCTCAAGCGCGTGTTCCGGGCCCGCGGCGTGGGCTTCCAGTTCATATTGACAAGCAACCCCGAAGACATAGGGCAGGGGGAGCTGAGCGACGCGTTCCTCAGAAGGGTCGTAAGGATCAAGTTCGACTACCCGCCGCCCGATCTCGAGGCCGAGATAGTCAGGATAAGGTACGATGCGGGGGCGGTGCTGCCCGACGAGCTCCTGGGCAAGATGATTGAGGTCGTCGGCATACTGAGGGAGAAGTCCGCTTACAAGCCCGGGCCCGCCGATACGGTGCTATGGGCCCGCATAGCCGGCAGGCTGGCCGAGCTGCGGGGCTCCAGGCGGGTCGAGGTCAGGGACCTGGTCGAAGCCGCTCAGATCGTGCTGTACAAGCGCGTGGACGAGGAGGATGTTGTCGATGATGCGCTCAGAAGGGTCTTCGGAGGCTGAGCCCTGCCTGGGCAGGCTAATCGACGTCGTGGAGGCCGTAGCCGTAGAGCTCAGGAGGAGGGGGCTCCACATATCCACGTCCCAGCTCGTCGATGCAGTGCGCGTAGCCGTGAACTACTCCGCCGTGCGCGGCCTCGACCCCTGCAGGCTGCTGGCCAGCGATGAGCTGGGGTTCGTCCTCTCGGCCGTGTTTGCACGCAGGCCCGGCGACGAGGAGCTCGTTGCGGAGGCCGTCAAGCGCTACACTAGGGAGAGAAGGCAATCGCCGCTGCAGGAGTTCATGCGACACGTCGAGTCCGACCTTCGCGTGCTGAACGTAACCTACGGGTCCAGGATACGCAACGTTCAGCGGCTGGTGAGCGACAGGGCGAGGGCCCACGCCTACGCCAGGCTCAAGCTCCTGGGCATAATCAGGCGCACGCGGCACGGGGAGCGTGTGGTGTCGAGGAGCGAGGCGGTGGGCATCGCCAGGAGCCTGCTAACCAGCTACGGTAGCTACCGTGCCGCGCTCGAGGCGATGGCCATTAAGGACCTTGAGCGCGGCGGCCGCCGCGCCGCCCTGCTAGGCCAAGAGCTGACCGCCATGAGGCTCGAAAAGGTCAACGTCGACTCCCTTCTCGCCCTAGCGAGAAGCCTGCTCAGGCAGGGGGAGCTCTCGGCTGCCCTTGAGCTCGCCAAGCGCGCGGCCAGGCGGATCGCCCACGGCGAGCGCGTTAGGGACGTGCACCTAGCACTCGAGCTGCTGAGAAGCTTAAACCTCGTGGACCGCGATGTTGCCGTAGCCATGATCAGGCAGGAGCCCAGCATAGCGGTCCAGCTGAGCGAGCTGGTCGACATGGGTAGGATCATACCGCGGTTAGCCCACGACGTGCGCGAGCACGTCGTGGCCCAGCTCGTTAAGTCGAGGAAGCACGCCGGCTTCGTCCTGCGCCTCCTCGCTGAAGGGGCGATAAGCGTATACGACCTCAAGCTCGTGAGGCAGCGCGATAGCGTCCTAGCCGCTGCCGCCGAGGCCGCGCAGGCCCTGGACTACATAGCCCGCGCGCTGAGCGAGGCCAACCCGGCCTACCTCGATATGGCGGCCTACACGGTGGCCAGGCTCGAGAGGGGCGCTGGCGCCGCGGAGCTCGCGGCCGAGGTGCGCTGGCTTAGGACCGTGGTAGCGATGCTCGAGCGGGGCGACGTCGACGGCGCCCTACGCGCCGTGGTCGCACGCCTACAGCCGGCGAGGGCCATCGAGCTGCTCTACGCGGCGTCGCGTAGCACCGACAGGAGGGTCCGCGCCGCCGCTCAGAGGCTACTCGCGGTAGTGGCGTCGAGGCTAAGGCGCAGCGGTGCGGGGGCGCGAGAAAGAGTGTGGGGGCGCCGCGGCCACCTGGATCTCAGGAAGGCATTGAGGCTCAGGTTCTTCCTCTCGGGCGACTATAACATCGCCGTCTCGAGGCGCGGCCGTGAGAAGGTCGTGCTGGTGCTTGATAAGAGTGGCAGCATGAGGCCCTACGCCCTGGCGTGCGTGATGGCGGCAGCCTCGTTCGCCGAGAACGTGTCGAGGATAGTGCTCTTCGACTCGCGGGTGTACGTCATGAACGTACGGGGGAGGCTCAGGCTCCAGCGGCTGCTCGATAGCCTCTTCGCCGTGAGCTTCGAGGGCTACACCGACGTGGCTAGGGCGGTCGCCGAGGCGACGCGGGCGCACCCACCCTCGAAGCTCGTGCTGATAAGCGACCTCAGGCAGACGGTCGCGGGCGGGGAGGATCCGCGCGCGGCCATAGAGCGCGCCGTCAGGCTTGGATGGCGCGTCTACATCCTAGCCCCACCCACCCTCGACAGGAGGGTCATCGAGGGCCTAAGGGGGGTGCGGGTCAGCCTGTTCAGCAGCGAGCTCGAGCTCACAAGGTCGCTAAGGAGGCTGCTCCAATAGAGCCCGCGGCTCCCTCACGACTACGTACACCACGTCCTTGTCCGTAGCCCCGACTAGCCTGGCCCCGGGCACGAGCTGCCGCCGACCCCCCGCCTTGACCAGCAGGCTGTAAACCACGGCGCGCTTCGCCACGCGGAGCGCCTCGCCAGCGCCCCGCCCCGGATCCTCGAGCAGATCGAAAACCGTGAAGGCGAACACCACGTGGACCGAGGCCGTGCGCAGCGGCAGGTTCTCGGCGTCAGCCTCGACGAGGTCGGCTACGTGGCCGAGTCCTAGATCCTGGATGCGCCCGCGCGAGACCTCGAGCATTCCGCGCGATATGTCTAGGCACACGTAGTAACTCAGGGGTGCCCGCTCGCAGGCGAGGATCTCACATAGGTACTCAAGGAGGAGGGCCGTGCCGCAGCCGTCGTCTAGGACGGTAAGCTGGGGCCCGCCAAGGAGTAAGTGATAGGTGCCGCGCAAGGCCGCCGCGTACTTCGACCGCTGCTCCTCCCGGTACAGCTCATCGTACCCGCCCGCGGTTGCGTCGTATTTGAGCCTCACCAGGCTCTTAGATCCCATGGCAGGCTACTTGAGGGCTATGTGGAGGCTGCTCTTGGTGGCCTTGAGGCCCGGCTCGCCGTGCTTGACCTGCTTACAGGTCGGACTGAACTCGCCTAGGTAGTGGCCTATCATCTCCGGCGTTATGCGGACCGGTATGAATTCCTTGCCGTTGTACACCGCTATGGTGAGCCCAACCATCTCGGGGAGTATTATCATGTCGCGTACGTGCGTCTTCACGACAACCTTCTCGCCGCGCAGTATTCTCTGCCTGGCCTTCCTTATCTTCCACAGTAACTTGCGTTGAGCCTCCGTGAAGCCCCTGAAGAGGCTGCGGCGCTGCCTGGCTGGCAGCAGCTTCGCGAACTCATCCAGGGGCATGGCCAGCAGCTCCTCAAGCGTGTAGCCGCGGTAGCGGAACTTCCTCCACTCGGGCGGCAGCATCTCGAGCCACTTCCTCATCTCCTCGTCGAGCTTCACCTGCCTCTGCTGGGCCGCCATGCTCACCCCCGCCATACGCCGGCAGGGGCGGGGGCGGTTAGCGTTTGCGCCTGCCGGTGCTGCGGGCGGCGATGTGGCCGACCTTCTGGCCAGGCGGCGCGTTGCGTGACACCGTGGTGGGGAAGCTCGGGCTCTGGTGGCTGCCTCCACCGTGCGGGTGACTCACCGCGTTCATCGCGACGCCGCGCACGCGCGGCCACTTGCGCGCCTTGACCTTCCACTTGTGGTAGGCCGCCCCGGCCTTCAAGAGAGGCTTTTCGAGGCGCCCGGCGCCCGCCGGTATCCCTATCGTGGCCCTAGCCTCGTTGGGTATCTCCTTAACCTTCCCGCTCGGTAGCTGCACGATTGTCTTGTTGCCGCTCCTGCCTATCACCACGGCGTACGAGCCGGGCGCGCGGGCTAGCTTGCCGCCGTCGCCGGGCCTTATCTCGATGTTGTAGACCTGCGTGCCCTCCGGGATCTTGCCTATTGGTAGTATGTTCCCGTTGACCGGCTTGGCGTCGGGGCCTATCTCAATTATCTGGCCCACGTACATGCCCTCCGCGGCCGGGATCCAGAAGTCAACGCCATTCTCGAGCACGATGTGGGCTAGCGGCAGCCAGCGCCCAGGGTCGTGAACGAGCTCGACCACACGCCCCTTGAGCGTGACCGGCGCGGGCGGCGGGTACCGAGCTGGCGCCGGATGGAGCCACGGCTTGCTGCGGAACGTCGGCGAGCCGCGGCCCATCCGCTGGACTAGTATCCTTTTACCCATTCCCGCTCCCCGCCGTCACCCTCCCATAGAGTGCTTTAAAACTAGCGGCTCGACGTCGATGCTGACCGGCACCACCCGCCCGTAGGGCTTGGACCACAAGAGGGCCCTGCCCACGCCGAGGGAGCTGAGGAGCTCGGCCTCGTCGGCCCCCAGCGGTACGTAGCGCTCGAGCCTCTCGCGGTAGGCTCTACTAGGAGTGCCAAACGCGATAACGTTGCTGACGTTGTTCCAGACCGCGTCCGGGTAGTCGCCCGGGTCCTGCGACGCCATGACCACCGCCACGTTGTAGGCCCTAGCCTCCCTCATGAGCCTCGACATGGCACCGTAGTTGGAGCTGAGCCTCCATGCCTCGTCCACGATGAGCAGCTTGACGCCCGCCGCGGCCGTCCGCCGGACGAGACTGTCGACCACCGACGCTACCCTATCGGCCTTCTCGGCCTCATCCAACTGCGACAGGTCGTACACCGCGAGGCCCCCGGCCTTAAGCTCGTCGCGCAGCTTGGCGAGCATCGACGCCAGGTCGCCCTTGGGGTCGACCACGTACACTCCGGTCTCGGCTAGGCCCAGCGAGGCAGCGCGCACGGCTATCGTCGCTAGCAGCGTCGTCTTGCCGCTGCCCGTGGGCCCCACGACTATCGTGTGGAGCGAGCCCCGGGAGTCGGCCAGAGGCAGGAAGATCGGCGCCCGGGTCCTTAGGTCGTGGCCTAGGTAGATCGACGCGTAGGGTGGCGAGGGGGTCCTTAGCTTAACCACCTTTGCCAGCGCCTCCGCGAGCTTGCCGTAGTCCACGAAGCCCCTCGGAGGGCTCAGGAGCTTAGTGCTACCGCATAGCACCTTGGTGCTGCATCCCACCAGCTCGAACACCGCCACCAGCTCCTTAAGCGACTTGCACTCCACGCCTCCGAACCTCAGCGCTAGCACGGCGTCCACCACCCTTCCCTTGAGCACGCCATCGACGAGCCTTGATAGCACGTTCATCTTCGTCTTCAAGCTCGCGCTCGCTGGGTTCCGCTCGAGCATGACCTCGTAGGTCGTCAGCGTAGCCTCAAGCATTCTCACGAGCTTTGAGGGCTTCGAGCGCAGTAGCTCCACGTAGACCCCGCGTATGTTGGACGCCAGCCCGGAGTTCAGTGCAACCGTGATCGCATCCTCCATCCTGCACGTCTCGCCGTACACCACGACGAGATGGTCGTCCGCCTCCTCGCGCCTCAGCCCGCCGGCCACGCTCCTCAAGATGTCGCGGAGCGCCACGGCTCACCACCCCCTCGCGAGCAGCGCGGCTAGGGCGAAGAGCGCGAGCGCTACCGGGACCGCGTAGAGCAGCGACACGTCGCCCTCAGCCACGAGGTCCACGAGGGCTACGATCGTCAGGAGCGCGAGCGGCACAAGCCTCACCGGCCTCACGCTCCCACCTCACACGGGGAACGGGAACCTCACGTAGCTACCGCCGAGGGCCCGGGCGAGGCCGTAGGTCAGCATGATCAGGAGGCTTATGAAGCTGAGGACGCCGACCATGTTGTAGACGAAGTACCACGTCAGGATGAACAGCACGTCCGTCACCATGGCCTGCGATAGCAGGCGCTCCAGGCTCGGAGGGGCCTGTGCCTCGAGCTGGGGCTGCACTCCGTCGCAGTCACCCTCAACATCGACTGAGAACGCCAGGCTGTCCTCACCGCCCGGTATGTAAATGCTCACCACGCGGACGTCAATCCCGTACCAGCTATCGTCGTAGACGTTTATCGCGTAGTCGTGGGCGCCCTCCACGGTCACGTTGACGCTGCAGGCTCTCACGTGGCCCACTAGGACCGCCACCGGCCAGCGCTCCACCCTACACAGCAGGGTGTACGAGCTGCCCGCCCTGATCACGCCCTGCGGCTCGAGGCGGCAGCCGCTGTAGCTGACAACGAGCCCAGGGGCTGGGAAGGCTGCGCCCTCAGCTTTGATCGTCCCGTAGTAGTCGACCACGCCTCTGATAGGTAGCTCCCTCAGGTCGTCCGGCACCACCAGGACGCTCGGCTCCGCGCGCAGCTTGACCCCCACGTAGCCCACGTCGACCTCGTAGACTCCGGGCCTTACCCCTCCGTAGGGTCTCGCCACGACCGCGCAGCCGTTAGCGAGCGTAACGAGGCTGTACTCGTCGCCGGCGCTGCTACGCAGCCTGATCACTGCTGCGGAGGGCGACCCGTAGTCGCCCTCGACGCAGAGGGCGAGGTAGACGTCCTCGCCCTCCATCGCCCGCTGTGTTAGGCCGGGAGGCGCGACGATGCTAGACATCATTTCCATCCACGGGGGGAAGAGCGGGATCAGCACGGAGCCGACCACCGTGAACGCTATGAGGGCGGCTCCCGCCGACCTGCCGATCCTCAGGGGCAGCGAGTACAGCACCAGGCCTAGCGAGACGAGCACGTCGCGCGCCATGAACACCATGGTGTAGAACACCACCAGCAAGTTGACCGTCGAGAATAATATCGCCAGCATCGACGTGGCCGCCGAGGCCACTGCAGACGACAACTTGAGCGTGAACGGTGAGAGCACCGAGCCCAGCACCTTGATTAGCGCGTACACGCCGCTGTACTCGTAGAGCTTGGCCACGAGCGCCTGCAAGGCCTCAGCCGGGTTGGCGCCCACGAGCTCTAGCACCGCGTCCACGAGCCTAAATATCAGCGACACGCTGAAGATGAGCACCGCCGACACGAAGGAATCCATGACGAGGCGCGCGCCGACCCTTTTGAGCCCCCGAGCCGGTACAGGCAGGCCCATGACCAGCACTCCTGCGTAGTACGTCAGCACCGACAGAGCTAGCGCTATGTTCAGCAGGTCTAGCTGTAGCGGGACGGCCATGCTCCGGGCACCTACGGGGCTGCCGTCACGTTAACCGGCTGTGCCCCGAACATCGACGCGAGGTACTGGATGAGCGCGAACACGGAGCTACCCACCGCCAGCCAGAACGCTGCCCACACCGCGTCCTCGATGATGCCCTGGCCGGTCCTCTTGAGGCGCAGCGAGGGCAGGGGCGAACCTCTGAGCAGCCAGCCCACGCTCCACGATAGCAGGAAGACCGCCCACGCGGCCGTGACAAGCTTGGCCGTGACGTCGCCTATGAATTCGGTTATCTCAGGCAACGCCCACCCCCGTTAGGCAGGTGGCCGCGCGACACGCAGGTGAGGCGCACCCGGGCGAAAGTGTCGGGCGGGGGTCGGCGGATTGAGGCCATCAGAGGGGCTGGGCAGCCTGCTTAGGCCTTACGTCGCCGCCACTGTCGTGGCCTCGCAGCTGCTCACCTACGCCTCGCTCCTCGTAAGTCAGGCTAAGTGGTACTCGCTGTCGCTCCGGGGCTTCGAGGCCTTACTGCTAGCCGCCGCAGTCGGCGTTAGGCCGCTCGCGCTTGCACTAGCCTGCATCAACGCTGTCCTCCCCCTCACCCTCGGAAGCCTGGCGGCGGCACTCGCGGCCGCATTGCTGCTAGCCGCCGCCTCGGCTAAGGCCGTGGCGCAGGGACCAGGGGGGCCCCAGCGGGCGCCGAGCATGGCTCACGTCGCCGCCGCGCTCTCCGGCCTCGAGGCGCTGCTGGCCGTCGCAAGCGGGTCACCCGGCCTCCTCCCGCTAAGCCTCCTAAGGCTGGCACTGCTGCCGCGGCTGAGGGCCCTCTGCAGCCTCCTCGGCCGGTCAGACGCGCTGCTCCTCGTCCTCACGTACCCCATCGACGTGACGCCGCTCGCCGTCGCCGATGCTGTCGCTCCCGTGCTTAAGCTTAGGGGCAGCCCCACCCAGGTGGTGCTCGGGCGCACCCTGAACCTGCTGGAGCGCCGGGGGCTGGCCAGGCTGTGGCTGGTGAGCGACGTCGCGTTCGTGCTGCCGCTCGACGTCCGCGCTAACCCGAATGTCGTGATCGTGGGGGCCACGGGGACGGGCAAGTCGCGCACCGCAATGACCATCGCCAAGAGGGTCCTCGGCAGTGCTAAGCTCGTGGTCATAGACCCCCACGGCGAGTACGGGAGGGTGTGCGGCACGGTAGTAGACGTCGCCGGCGGCCTCAACGCGCTGGCGCCCGTGGGATTCAGCCCGCGCAACAACATCGACTACATCGTGTCGTTCTTCAAGCACGCGTACCGCATCGGTCCGCGCCAGGAGTACCTCCTACGCGAGGCCCTCTCACTGGCGTACGAGGAGGCTGGGCTAGCCCTTGACGAGGAGGTGGCGGAGGAGAGGCAAGTTGACCTGCGCCCGGCACTAGCCTACCTGGCCCACCTCCGCGAGCCGTCCGCGTACACGCTCACGGGCTACCTCTCGGAGTTCATGACGTACTTCGCCCGGGGCCCTAGCATTCACGGGCTCCTCGCGGCCGAGGGGTGCGTGGTCTTCGACCTCAGCAGGCTGCCCTCAACCGAGTACAAGCAGATAGCTGCTGAGCTCATAGCGAGGTCGGTGCTCGGCTATGTGCGCAGCCAGGGGGTGGCTGAGCGCACCAGGCTGGTGCTCGTGGTCGACGAGGCGCACGCGCTCATACCGCGCGGGAGGGCCGGCGCCAGGACCGTGCTGAGCTTGGTAGTCGAGGCTAGGAAGTACGGCGTCGCGACGATCATCGTAACCCAGACGCCGAGCCAGGTCGACGACCTGGTGCTGGCGAATGCGCGCTACAAGCTGATACTGCCTTTATACGAGCAGTCCGAGATCACGAAGCTGCTGCGGGGCACCGTGTTCAGCGAGCCGAGGATCCAGCCGAGGGTCACCGAGGTCGTGACGGGGCTCAGGCGGGGTAGAGTCCTTGTGCTCGAGCAGGAGCAGCAGGTGATGGCCGAGGTCGAGGTCGCCTGAGACTGAAGGTTAACCCTTTAACGCCTCCGAGCCGCGAGGAGCGTGGGTACACCCATGCGCGAGGAGGAGGTTAGCATAGGCGGCGCCGAGGAGGCCACCGAGGAGGCGGAGGCTGCGGCGCCCGAGTCGGCCGAGCGTGGGGAGGAGGAGGGCGAGGAGGCGGAGGCCGTTGACGTCAATGTTGCGCTGCTCGAGGCCATGATAAGGCGCACCGAGGTCCTCGAGAAGCTCGCGAGCGGCGCGATAACGCCGGCCGACGCTGAGAAGCTGCTCGCCGAGGTGGCCGCACCCGTGGCCACGTCGGGGCGCAGGCGCAGGAGGAGAAAGTGAGGGGCCACCGCTAGACCCCGCGTTCCACGCGCACGTTCTCGAAGCCTAGCTTGTTCAATGCTTTCTTGAGCAGCTCGACGTCTATCCTTCTGTCGAAAACCAGCACCACGCGCTTAACGTCGCCCTCAACGTAGAGCCTCACCTTGTCTATGACCACGTCGCCCCGGATGTAGTCGTCGGGCTTGTGGGGTGGCGCGAGGTAGTCCTTGAACTTCTTCTTCATGAACTCGTAGAACTCGTCGAAGTTGCGTATGTACCTCTCGGCCTCCTGCATGTCCGACGTCCTCTTGCCTATGAGCTCAGCGATGGCGTTAAGCAGCTCCAACGCCTTGTCGGCCGGGAGGTCCACGTACTTGTACTTAGCTAGGTCTAGGCGTATCACGGCCTCCGCCACGGGGCCCACCACTAGCGCCAGCTGTGCTAAGCCAAAAATACGCTTGCGGCTGAGGCCTGGTCGGGGGCACGCGTTGCCCTTCAGGTGCATATACCCGGCCGCTACGAAGTTCAAGTACATCGTGCAGACGATAGTCAAGATACTCGACGAGATCCCCTTCAGCGCGACGCCCGATGGGCTTGAGGTGAGGACGCTAACGCCGGAGAAGACGACCATGATAGTGCTCCGCATGCCCACCACGAGCTTCGAGGAATACCAGCTGGAGGCCGAGGAGAAGACGTTCATAGTTTCGGCCGACGAGCTAAATAAGGTCGCTAAGAGGGGCACGCGCAATGACCTCGTCGAGCTGGCGCTAGAGGAGGAGCAGCGTCGCCTACGCATCACGTTCATAGATAAGAAGACGTCGGTTACACGCACCTTTTACGTGCCCTTACGGGAGGGGGTCGTCGAGAGGCTGAGCGAGCCCCAGGTCGAGCTCACCGTGTCCATGAAGATGCTGGCCGACGACTTCAAGAACATAATAAACGACGTGAAGCTCGTGGGTGACGAGGCTGAGTTCGTCGCGTACGAGGATAGGTTCGAGGTGCGCACCGTGACCCCCCAGCGCGAGTACCACGGCGTGTTCGAGGTCGGCAACCCGCTGATAAGCTACGACGTGACCGGCCAGACGCCGGTGAGGTCCAAGTACGCCATAGACCTGCTCAAGGCCAGCACAAAGGCAGCAACGGCCGCCGATACCGTCACGGTGGAGTTCGGGGAGGCCTTGCCCCTAAGGCTGTCCTTCGACCTGCCCGGGGGCGGCGTGCTGATTTACTGGATAACGCCGCGCACCTAGCCCCCTGCCCTCTTGAGCTCCTTCGCCTCCATCTCCTTGACGTACCACTCCCACGTCAGCCTACGGGTAGCCGCCACCACAAGCCTGGACGCGTAGACTGCATCCTTAAGGCTAAGCAGCTCCACCGGGCTGTGGATGTAGCGCGTCGGCACGGAGATGACGGCAACTGGCACGCCCGCACCCACCAGCGAGATCGCTGTTGCGTCCGTCGTCCCGCCGGTAAGCACGGACAGCTGGACCGGTATGCCCTCCTCGCGGGCCACGCGCAGCATGAACCTTAGCAGCCGGGGGTTGACTATCGTGCCCCCTGCGTTCCTGCCGTCGACCGCGGTGAGAGCCGGGCCCTTGCCCAGCTCGACCACCTTGTCCTTGGGCTCCACCCCAGGTACGTCGACCGCCGTTGTGACATCCACCGCGAAGGCTATGTGGGGCTCGATCTGCTGAGCTGCGACCCTAGCCCCCTTGAGGCCCACCTCCTCCTGGGCGGCGAGCACCAGGTAGACCGTTGCCTCGCTCTCATCGAGCTCCTTGAACGCCTTTATGAGCACCGCAACGCCCACCCTGTCGTCGAACGCCTTGCCGGTGACCCTGTCGCCGGCGAGCCTCACCGCGTCACGGTCCAGGTCGACCGGGCTGCCCACGCGGATCCCCAGCTTCTCCACCTCCTCGCGGCTCGAGGCCCCCACGTCCACGAACACCTTGTCGAGCGGTATCACCTGGCTCCTCTCCTCGGGCTTCATCACGTGCGGCGGCTTGATGCCTATCACGCCCCGCACCAGGCGCCCATCATCGGTTAGTATCCTGACGCGCTGACCCGGCACCACCTGGTCGGCCCAGCCGCCCGCCGGCGCCAGGTATATGAAGCCCTTGTCGTCGATGTGGCGGACGAAGAAGCCTATCTCGTCCATGTGCGCGTCCCATACGAGCTTGAAGCCCGCGTTACCGCCGCGCTTCACTGCGATAACGTTGCCGAACCTATCCACCCTGAGCTCGTCGGCCACCTCGCGCAGCTCGTCGACTACTATGCCCCTCACCTCGTCCTCGTAGCCGGGCACGCCGAACGCGTCGGCCACGCGCTTGAGTAGCTTGAAGAACTCGTCCAGCTCCTGCGGTGTCGGTGGGGCGGCCACGGGCCTCCACCGAAGGCTCCGCGCTAGCCGCAACCGGAATTTAGGTATTACAGCGCCGCAGTCCCGGTACGTGGCCTCTGGTGCCGGGAGTGAGCGGGGCCGAATCTGATGGCCGCGCGCAGGCGCAGGCAGCGCCACCTGGGCAAGGAGCTATCGCTGCTCGCCTTCATAGCAGGCAGCAGGCTTAGCGGCCGGGGCGGCAGCCCCAAGAGCGCCGGCACCGAAGCGGGGGGCTCACAG
>WAQM01000220.1 GCA_015520245.1 Pyrodictiaceae archaeon | reverse complement strand
GCCATAGCTCGGCCAGGTCCTCGACACTCCTCGGGTCCTCGGGGCTCTCCACGGCGCGGGCGAGGAGGAACTTGGCCGGGGCCTCGTCGTTCATGACCCGGTAGTACCAGTCTAGCCTGCGCCTGACGTCCTCGTCGTCCCACACGCTCACGGCGTCGGGCCTTAGCCTCATCCATACGCTCGGCGGGACGTAGCGCTCAAACAGCATCCTCGCCCTCCTCCCCCTCCCTCTCCTCCAGCCTCCGCATATAGATAGCGTAGGCCTCGTAAGGCGTGAGCGCAGCGTAGCGCTTGGCCAGCTCGTAGAGCTGCTTTACTTCATCGTCGGTGGCGTAGTCTATGGGCTCGCCGCGCTCCTCGTTCTCCCTCCAGCGCTGGTAGAGTGTGCTCAGAATGCGCTCGACGAGGGGGTCGCTGTAGAACGCGGCGCGCACCCACTCGTTGCCGTGCTCTATGTGGGCCTCGATGAAGCGCAGGCACTCGTCGCGGCTAACTCTCCTCCTGAACAACACCATTCAGTTCACCTTCTCCTTCTTCACCGGGTGTATGGCATCCTTGGGCGCCTTCGGGAACATCTCGAGGTACTTCCTCAGCACCCGCGGGATCACGACAGTGCCGTCCGGCTCCTGGTAGTTCTCGAGGATGGCTGTTATAGTCCTCGTCGAGGCTATCGCGGTCGAGTTAAGGGTGTGGACGTACTCCTTGACCATGCCCTTCCTCCTCACCAGCCTTATGTTGAGCCGGTAGCTCTGCCAGTCGGTCGTGTTGCTGGCGCTGACCATCTCGCGGTACCTGCCCTGGGCTGGCATCCACACCTCCAGGTCATACTTCTTGGCAGCGGGCGCCCCGAGCTCGCCCGAGCAGACGTTAACGACGCGGTAGGGCAGGCCCAGCCCCTGGAAGAGCTCCTCCGCGTTCCTTATCAGCTCCTCGAGCAGGGCCCAGCTCTCCTCCGGCTTGGCGAATATGAACTGCTCAACCTTGTGGAACTGGTGCACCCTGAATATGCCCTTGAGGTCGCGGTTCCCGGCGCCCGCCTCCTTGCGGAAGCACGGGCTCACTCCGACCAGCTTTATGGGGAGCTGCTCCTCGGGTATCTCCTCGTTCATGTAGAGCGCGGCGAGGGGGTGCTCGGCGGTGGCTATGAGGTAGAGGTCCTCGCCCTCGACCTTGTATATGGCGTCCTTGAAGGTCTCCATGTCGATGACGCCCATTATCACCTTCCTGCGCACCATGTAGGGCGGCAGCACGAGGCGGTAGCCCTTCCTCGTCATGAAGTCTATCGCGTAGAGCAGCAGGGCTATGTCGAGCCATACTATGTCGTCGAAGAGGTAGTAGAAGCGCGAGCCGGCGACCTCGCCGGCCTTCCTCGTATCGCCGAGGCCCAGCACGTACTCAAGCATGTCGGCGTGCCCCACGGGCTTCCAGTCGATCAGCTCGTAGTCCACCTTGAAGCCCCACCGCTCGGTCTGCTGCTTGAACGCCTCGAGGTGCTCGACGTACACGCGTGGGCGCCCCCAGAACCTAATGGGCACGTTCTCGTCCTCGCTGAAGCCCACGGGGACGCTCTCGTGGACTATGTTGGGCAGGGAGAGCAGGAGCTCGTTGCGCCTGGCCTCGACGCGCTTTAGCTGCTCCTCGAGTCTCTCCCGCTCCCTTATGAGGCTCCTAGCCTGCTCTATCAGCTCGCGCCTCCGCTCCGGGTCCCTCTCCTCCGCTATCCTCCTGGTGACGACGTTATGCTTGTGCCTCACCTCGTCGACCATCCTCTTGAGCTTACGCCACTCCTCGTCGGCCTTGACGGCCTCGTCCACGAGGCGGGGGTCCATCCCCCGCTTACGGAGGCTCTCCCGTAGCACGTCGGGATCGTTGCGCAGGTAGTACAGTATGCTCCACGTCGCCATACCGGCTTCCCGCGCGTGTAGCACCGCCCATGGAGGCCCTTTAAGCCTGGTCCGGCTCGGCGTGGTGGTCCCCTCATCACGGGTCAGCTGCCAGCTTGGAGCCTCACCGCCGGCTACCAGCCCTGCTCGGTCCTCCTAATCCACTCCTCGACCACGTCGTAGCCGAATATCTCCTTGAGCATGCGCCTGCCCTCGGGGGTGACGCGGCGCGGATCCCACGGCGGGTCGAACGTTATCTCCACGTGGACCTCCTTGGCCTCGGGCACGGCGTGCTTTACGGCCTCCTCGGCCTGCATCGCCACGAAACCCGCGACCGGGCAGCCAGGCGCCGTCAGCGTCATGACTATGGTTATCCTGCCTTCATCGTCCACGTTGATGTCGTAGACCAGGCCGAGGTCCCACACGTTCACCGGTATCTCAGGGTCATAGACCGTCTTGAGCGCCTCGATGACCTTCCTCTTCACGGCTTCCTTGTCAAGAGGGGCGCGGCCGCCCATGGGCTTGGACCCTAGCTAGCTTAGGGCGGGCTGGGAGAAAATAAACTAGGCTCCCCGCCTTGCTAAGTCCATCTGCAGTACCGCCTTAAGATCTTAATAGCTGGCGGCAGGGCGAGGTAGGGCGAGGCCACGGTTAGGCCCACGCCGGCGGCCAGCACGTAGAGGTCGGCAGCCGAGGCGCCGAGGACGGCCACGTAGATCGAGGCGCCCGCTATCGGGATCAGGATGGCGTTGTACACGGCCAGCATGCGGCCCAGGCTGCAGCGGCCCCGCCTCACCCCGGGCGCACCCTCGACCTGAGGTACTCAAGCACCCGGCCCACCTTGGCTCTAGCCTCGTCGCACGTGGGGGCCGAGGCCATGACCTTAACCTCTATGTAGGGCCTGCCGAGCTCCTCCCCCATGGGGTGGCTCTTGATGTAGCAGTCGGTGCAGAGCCGCTGTGCCTCCTTGAGCAGGGGGGCCAGCGTGGACTCGGGTACCCCCACGACCGGCAGGCCGTCCTCGACGACGCACAGCCTGGGCAGCAGCGGCTCCAGGACGCGCAGCACGTAGCTCCTGAACATCGCCTCCATCTCCCTCGGCACGCCGGGCAGCGCGAAGAGGTGCTTACCCCCGACCTCAACGTGTATGCCGGGCGCCGTGCCGACCTCGTTGGGTATGGGCCTGGCGCCCCGCGGGAGCTTGGCCATCTTCACCCGGTCCTCGGTCAGCTCGAGGCCGGCGGCCCGGTACTTCTCCTCGACCATCCTGAGCGCCTCCGGGTGCAGCACCAGCTCTACGCCGAGCGCCTTGGCGATGAACTCGGCGGTCCTGTCGTCCGGGGTGGGGCCCAGCCCTCCGGTGGTGATAACTATGTCGCTGGACCCGAGGGCCTGCCTCACGACGTCGACCACCTCGCGCTCATCGTCGGGCACGCAGACTATCCTGCGCACCCTGACCCCCCTCAGCGTTAGCTCCCGCGCGAGCCACGCCCCGTTGCTGTTCACGATCCTACCGATCGTCAGCTCGGTGCCGATGTTGATGATCCACGCCGTGGGGGCCACGGCCTCTCACCGGGTTTATAGGGTGGCGGCCCGGCGGGTGAGCCTGGCGCGCCGCCCGCCCGACGCCCCCGCACCCGGGGGCGCGTGAAGGCCGGGGACTTGCCCCCCGTAAACCACTCGCTCGCGCGGTGCCGCCCGGCTCACACGAGCAGCGGCAGCCTGCCGTCAACGATCACGTCCACGTCGAACGTGTACCTGACCTTCGTGAACTGAGCCCGGAACTCCCTCACCTTCTCGGCGACTTTGGCTGGGTCCTTGCCGTCGATCACCACCTCGCGCATGAACCTCGCTATCTCCTCCATCTCCTGCTCCCTCATGCCGAACCTGGTGACCTCCTGGACGCCGATCCTTATGCCGCTCGGGTTCTTTATGGCGTCGGGCGGGTCGTGGGGTAGCAGGTTCTTGTTGACGATGATGTTGGCTCTCTCGAGCATCTCGGCGACCTTGGCGCCGCCGCCGTGCCTGCGCACGTCCAGGAGGACCTGGTGGCTGCGCGTGTAACCTAGGTGCTCGGCGACCACGTTGAAGCCCTCGGCCGCCAGCGCCTCGGCCAGCTTGCGCGCGTTGCGCACCACCTGGTCGGCGTAGGCCTCGCCGAAGTACTTCATCTCCAGGGCGGTCACGATGAGGGCCGGGATCCTGTGGAGATGGTGGTTGCTCACGAACAGCGGGAATATAGCGCGGCCGAGCGCCTTGTAGAGCCCCTCGTCCCTCGTGGCCACCAGGCCGCCCTGGGGCCCCGGGAACGTCTTGTGGGTCGACGCGGTCACCACGTCAGCTCCGTGGTCTAGTGGGTTCCTCCACCTCTTGCCAACTATGAGGCCCAGAACGTGTGCAGCGTCGTAGACCAGCTTCGCGCCGACGCTGTGCGCGGCCTCGGCTAGCTCCTTGACCGGGTGCGGGAACAGGTACACGCTACCGCCCAGCACGACGAAGGCGGGCCTCACCTCCTCTATGACCTTCAGCGCCCGGTCTACATCCACGTTCATGTTCTCCTCGTCGTAGGGGAGCTCTATGTGGTCTATGCACAGCGCGCCGAGAGTCCCAAACTTGGTGTGGCTAACGTGGGCTCCCGCCTGGACGGGGGCTATCAGCGCCTTGGCCCCGCAGCCCGCCAGCGCCCTGAACGCGGCCGCGTTGGCCACCGTGCCGCTTATGGGGCGCACGTCGACCAGCGCCCCGCCCAGCAGCTCGCCGAGCAGCTTGTTGGCCATCACCTCTAGCTCGTCAACGAAGCGCGTGCCCTGGTAATAGCGTTTAAAGGGCTTGCCCTCGGCGTAGCGGTGCATCATGTCGTTCATGTAGGCCATCCAGGCCAGGGGGCTCATGACGTTCTCGCTGGCGATGAGGTTCACAGCCTCGAGGAGCCTCCACCTATTATGTTTGAGCACGAGCTCCAGTGCTGAAGCCACGTCGTTAGGGAGCCTTGAGAGGAGCTCGTGGTGCACTGAGCGGCCACCGCTGTGATGATGCAGTAGCGCTAGCTTTTAACCTAACCCGCTAGGGGTTGGAGCGGGCGAGGGCCGTGGCCGAGATCGTGAGGCTGAGGCCCGAGGAGGTGACGGCCGAGGAGATAGTCAGGAGGCTGCGCGAGGGCTCGGCCCGCTTGGTCCACCTGCAGGGCCTGATGTTCGGCGCGACCGTGTTCAGGGACGGGCTCACAGGTAGGCTCTGCGTGCAGGTCAACGCGTCCATAGCCTGCCCCGACTCGACGGAGGAGGTCCTCGGCGTGCTGCGCGAGGCGCTCGCGCGGGCCGAGAGGGTGCTTGTGTTCCCGCCGGCCGGCTAGGCGGTCACGACCTCCGCCTCGGCCCTGCCCCGCTGCTGGAGGATCACGCGCGCCCTCTCCACGGCCTCGCGCACGATCTCGTATATCACGGGGACGCCCACCCGGTCCTCGTGCTTGACCAGCAGCCAGTAGGCGTCTATGTCGCTGCTCCACTCGCCGGCGTGCTCCAGCAGCACCTCTACCGCCTTGTCCACGGCCCTCGTCAGCCTGGGGTCCACGTAGTCGCCCACGCGGCTCCCCCGCGCCCTCGGCGGCCGCCTCCCCCAATCAGTGTTACCGCCAGCGTATCAGCTAGGGGTGCTACCGTGGCGTAGGCTGGGCGCCCGGGTACTACCGCGCGGCTGAACGCGGCTGGGTGCGGCCTAAGGGAACGGGCTTACATGTCGCTTCGGGGGCGGAGCTTCTCCGCTACGGCATCGGGCTAACCTGTTAGCGCCATACCCTGCCCGAGCCCCCTCAAACCCGAGCCATGGATTACATTCGGCCGGGGGTCCCCCTCTTGGGGCTGGCAAGGGACGTTGACATAGAGATCGTCGTCTACGCGGGGCTGGGAGTCGAGGCCGAGGAACAGTTCGAGGAGGCATTGAAGGCGGCTAAGCTACTCGAGGACCTAGGGTTCGTCGTCACGGTGGTCCCCGTCACCGTCGAGTGGGACTTCGTCAGCCTTGACGTGATGCCGCCAGCGCAGCCGGCGGTGCAGGTGAATGGGGTCGTGGTGGCCGAGGGTAGGGTTGCCCAGGCCCATGAGATCGTGGCCTCGGCGCTCGCCGCCCTGCCCGCGGGGGCTCGGGAGCCCCCCGCGGCCCCCATACGCGGGCGCGGCGACGGCGGCGGCGAGGTGTCGGTGAGCGTGGCGAGCTAGGGCGCCGGGAGGCGCTGCACGAGCCTGCTGATCACCGAGCCCAGGTCGCGCCGGGAGGGCACCGAGAACACCCGGACCTCTCTCCACGCCTCGCGCTCCAGCGAGAAGAACTTGAGCCTCTCGCCCCGCAGCGCGCGGACGGTAGCCGCGTGCGCGAGCACGGCAGCGTCCAGGAGGTCGTAGCCCGCGTACATGGCGAGGGCCAGGAACGCGTCGTACATGTCGCCCGCGCCTACCGGCTGGACGTCGCGCAGCACGTTCACGGGCTCCACTATGTGCGTCGAGTCGCCATCGTTGACGACTATGAGCAGCCCGTTGAAGGTGATCACGTCAAGGTACCTGCTGGCCTCCGCCAGCCCCGTGATGCCCACGTCGTCTATGCTGGCCCTTAGCGTGTGGCTCGACGAACACTTGGCGAACCTCGTGAGCATGGTGGTGCTAGCGACCCGGCCCAGGTTCAGCCTGGAGAACCCCTGCACGTCGACCACGACGGTCCGGTAGCTGTTGGCGATCTTGCAGGCGACCGCGAAGCTTATGTCCCAGTACGTGGGCGCGACGATCGCTATGTCGCCCGCGCGCGCGTCGGTCGAGGTCCTCTGGCACGAGCTCATGAGCTTCAGCGTCCTCGCGCCGTCGCTGCGGAGGTCTATGTTGAACGTTATCGGGTCGCCCGCCTCGAGCTCTATCTCGTCGAAGAGGAGCTTGTAGGGGCTGACCTCGCCGACATCCAGCCGCCCGCAGCCGAAGAGCCTTGCGCGCACCTCGACGTCGTCGAGGAGGCTCAGCGCCCTCATGGCGTAGTAACCGGGACCCCCCGGCCTCCTAGCCTCGCCGACAAGGTCCACCGTGGGGCTGGAGTAGACGTCCACCG
>WAQM01000219.1 GCA_015520245.1 Pyrodictiaceae archaeon | reverse complement strand
GGCGTCTTCGGGGCCACGGGGATGGGGAAGAGCAGGCTCGTCATGAAGCTCGCGTCCGAGATCGCGGCCGTCGGCTACAGCGTCGTGGTGTTCGACCACAGCGGCAAGGACTACGCCCCCTACGCTCGGGAGGCCGGCATCCCCGTGGTCGACGCCAGGGAGGTCGTGATACCCGCGACGGTGTTCGGCTCGGCGGTGGCCGAGATGATGGACTTGACGAGCTACCACAGGGACATGGTAGAGGTGATCGCCGCCTGCTACGCGCTGCTGGTCTACGGCGAGCACGTGCGCGAGTGCGACGATGTCGTCGGCCCGGCGCGCAGGAAGCTGGCTCCGCAGCAGTTGGGTAGTAAGAGCGCGTTCCTAGAGCTGCTGGGCTACGGGCTAAGGGCGTTCAACGTACGCGACGCGACGGCCAAGAAGATCAAGATACTCGCGACCGTCAGCCTACCCGACGAGCTGTTCGAGAACCTACCGCGCAGGTCGGTGACCCCCGCGCGGGTCGTGGAGCTGGCGCGCAGCGAGGGCATAGTCGTCGTGGACCTCAGCACTGAGCAGGACATCGAGGTCAAGAGGGCGATAGTTAGCTCCATAGTCGAGCACGTGTGGTCGATCGTGAGGAGATCCATGGAGCCAGTGAACCTGGGCATAGTCGTCGACGAGGCGCAGAACTACGCGTGCGAGTACTGCGGCACCTCGGCGAGGAGCCTCGAGACAGTCGCGCGCGAGGGCAGGAAGTGGGGCTTCTTCCTCGTCGTAGCCAGCCAGCGCGTGGCGCGCGACATAAGGCCCGGCATACGCAGCAACCTCGGCACAGTCTTCTTCTCGAAGCTGCAGGCCACGGGCGACCTCCAGGAGCTGGCGGGCTACCTCGACCTGGGCGGCGTGCGCGAGGCGTCGCTGGCCATGCTGCGCCGCCGCGAGTTCTACGTGGCGGGCCTCATGAACCCCCTGCGCCGCCCACTGCTCATCAACGTGGACGCGGTCAGCGGGTTCGAGCGGGGCGGGGGAGGCTGTGGCGCCCGGCCTGCCGATCGATACGTCGGACGTGAAGGAGCTGGGTAGGACCGGCGAGAGGGTCCCCGCGATAGGCCTCGGGACGTGGGCCATACGCAACTACAGTGCTGCCGAGGAGGTGCTCGTGGAGGGCGTTGAGAGGGGGCTCTGGCTGATCGATACCGCCGAGATGTACGACGGTGGCCGGGCCGAGGAGCTCGTGGGCCGGGTTGTCAGGAGGGTGGGCCGCGATCGCGTGTTCATCGTGACCAAGATGATGCCGCACAGGCTGCTCTCGGCCGAGGAGGTGGAGAGGGCGGCGAGGGCGAGCCTGAGGAGGCTCGGCGTCAGCTACGTAGACCTCTTCCTGATCCACTGGCCCGCCCACGGCATGCCCGTGGAGGAGCAGGTCCGCAGGTTCGAGCTGGTCTACCTGAGGGGCTACGCCAGGTACATAGGCGTGTCCAACTTCACCAGGGAGCAGCTCGAGAGGGCGCTCACCGCGACGCGTAGCGCCGAGATAGTGGCGGACCAGGTCAAATACAGCGTGCTTGACCGCGCGGCCGAGCGCGACCTCATACCGTTCGCCGTCGAGGCCGGCGTTACGATCCAGGCCTACACGCCCCTGGAGAGGGGGGCGGTAGCGCACCACCCGGGCGTCGTGAGGGTCGCGAGACGCGTGGGCAGGACGCCGGTCCAGGTAGCGCTCAACTACGTCATCTCGAGGCCGCGCGTGACCGCGGTGGTCAAGACGGAGCGGCGCGACCACCTGGAGGAGATCCTGGGCGCGCTGGGGTGGAGGCTCGACGAGGCGTCCATAAGGGAGCTTGAGAGGCTCTAGTGCTAGAGCCTCCTGCAGACCCTCACGAGCAGGGGCTTGAAGCCCAGCTTCGAGAAGAACCTCTCGGCTATCCTGTTGCCGGGCGGGTACTCGGCGGCTAGCAGCCCGACCCCCTTCCTCCTGACCTCCTCCGCGAGCCTCTCGACGAGGGCTGTGGCCACGCCGCGCCTCCGGTAGCTCGGGTGCACATAGATGTCGGTTATGAGGGCCTCACTACGCGGCTCGTAGAACACGCGGTCGATTATGATCGCGCGGACCATGCCGACGACCCTGCCCTCGTGCTCGGCCACCAGGATTAGCGTGTTGGGGTCCTCGAGGCTCCGCTCGATGTAGCGCCGCGCCGCCTCGGCCAGGTCTTCGCGCGTCACGTACATCGGGTCGAGCTCCTCGTTGACCTGCTTGAGCCTGACCACGAACTCCACCAGCTTGTCCAGGTCGGTCTTCGCGGCCCTGCGGACGGTGATGGGCGTGGCCGCCACGGCTACTCCGCCTCGCGGACGTAGATCGACGTGAGGGGCCTAAAGCCGAGCTTGCGGTAGAAGCTCACGGCTATCTCGTTGAGGTAGGGGAACTCGGCGGCGAGGGCCCTGGCTCCCCTCTCCTTGAGCCTCCTAGCCAGCTCCTCGACTAGCATGCGGCCGACGCCGCGCCTCCGGTAGCTCGGGTGCACGTACAGCTCGACGATGACCCCCAGCGGGCTAGCCTCGAGCAGCGGGTTGTCCCTCAGCTCGCCGCGGGCTATGCCGACGACCCTCCCCGAGGCCTCGGCGACGAGGAGCACGCTGTTGGGGTCCTCGAGGTACCGCTCGACAAGCTTGCGTGCCCGATTCTCAGCGTCGGGTCTCAGCGCGTAGAGGGGGTCGAACTCCTCGTTGACCCGGTAGAACCGGACGAGGTAGGCGGCGAGCTGGTCCGCGTCCTCGCGCCTCGCCTCCCTGACGGTCACGAGGGGGTAGCCCACGGCGCGTCACCCCGGGG
>WAQM01000218.1 GCA_015520245.1 Pyrodictiaceae archaeon | reverse complement strand
CTCCTCGGGCGGCCTCAGCCTAGGCCTCACCCTCATCCCGGCGCGGACGGAGCGCGGGTCCGCCCTCACGTAGTGTATGAGGCCGCCGACGACGTTGGCCGGCTGCTCGGGGGCCAGCACGGCCACGACCCGGGGCTCGGGCAGGGGCCTGCCCTCGAGGTCCCGGTACACCACGGTGTACGTCACGACCCTCCAGTCCTGCTCCAGCGGGATCTCGACGACCTCGCCGGGGCTGAGGTCGGGGCAGAACGTGGTCGGGGGCAGGTAGACGGCGTCGCCGCAGCGGGTGCCGACGACGGCCCCCCTCTCCCTCAGCCTCCTCGCCATCTCGAGCCCGTGGAGCCCCGGCGTGTAGACGTACTCCTCGACCTCCATGCGGCCCGGGTAGCCGGGGGTCCTCGGCCTCTTGGACCACACCGACACGCCGCTCACCCCCCGCGCTCGACGGGCTCGAAGCACTCGATGTCGGTTATGTCGCCCCTCCTCTGCTCGGGTGGCCTCCACCTCGCCCTCACCCTGGCCCCTATGATCCTGCCAGTCACCACGTCCTCCTCCGAGACCCCGCAGAGCTTGTGGAAGAGGCCGGCGAACTCGTAGCTGTCCTCCGGGTAGCCGGGCGCGTCCAGCCTTATCACCGCGATTATCTCGGGCCTCTCGAGCCTCTCCCTGAACGCCGATATGTAGCTGACCACGGCGGTCTGAACGGTCCCGGTGTCCGGGACCTCGACCCACTCGTCGGTGGGCCTGAAGCAGTACTCGCAGTACACCCGCGGCGGCACGTAGACGCGGCCGCAGCGCCTGCAGAGCCTGCCCAGTATCCTGCCCTGCCTGAGCCCCTCGAGGAACGCGGAGATCGCCTGGCCGGTGGTGAACTCGTAGCGGGCCACCGGCCGGTACCTCACGAGGCCGGGCAGCTGGTACATCTCCTCCCCCTTCAGCGGGGTGCCGGGCAGCCTCGCGTGCTCCCGGTCCATGATCCTGCGGGGCACGGGGCCCACCCCCTAGTTGGAGAGGACGATCACGGTCGCGGCCTGCATGAGGTCGCCCCAGGCCTGGGCCACGCCCTTGTGGACCGGCTTCTTGACCTGCCTCCTGCCCGCCTCGTACCTCAGCTGCCAGAAGATCTCGGCGACCTTCATGAGCCCGGCCGCCGCTATCGGGTTGCCCACCCCGAGGAGGCCACCGCTCGGGCTGGTCGGCAGCTCGCCGTCGCGGTCGAAGTAGCCCTCCTTGAGCAGCCTCCAGGCCTCGCAGCGGCGGGCCAGCATGAGGCCCTCGATGTGGTGGAGCTCCTTGTAGTCGAACGGGTCGTAGGGCTCGGCCACGTCTATCTCCCTCCACGGCCTCTCTATGCCCGCCATCCTGTAGGCCATCCTGGCCGCGTACTCGAGGTACCTCGGGTAGGCCAGCTCCCTGTTGTACCAGTGCGTGTTGTCCAGGGTCCAGCCGACGCCCTCGATCCAGACCGGGGTGTCGGTGAGCCTCCTCGCGACCTTCTCCCTCGCGATGACGAGGGCGGCCGCCCCGTCGGTGACCGGGCTCACGTCGAGCCTCTGCACGGGCCACACGAGGACCTCGCTCCTCAGCACGTCCTCGACCGTTATGTTCGCCGCGGCCTGCGCGGCCGGGTGGTCGAGGGCGTTGCGCTTGTTCTTGACCGCGACCAGCGCTATGTCCTCCTTGCTGGCGCCGCAGACGTGCATGTACCTCCTCATCTCCAGCGCGAATATCCAGAGCAGGTTGGGGCCCAGGGGCCTCTCGAGCACGGGGTCCCAGATGTAGGCGAACACGCCCTGCGGGTGGGGGTGCGCCGGGCTCATCTTCTCCTCGGCCACGGCCAGCACGACGTCGCAGAGCCCGCTGGCGGCGTGCCACCACGCCGCTATGGGCACCATGACGCCGGTGGCGCCGCCGACGTAGACCCTGACGTGGGGCCTGCCGGCGGCGCCCGCCCCGTCGGCCAGGTACTCGCCGTTCAAGTGGACCCCGTCGAACGCGTCCGGGGCGGTGCCTATCACCACGCAGTCGACGTCCTTGAGCTCTATGCCCGCCTGCTCGAGGGCCATCCTGGCCGCCTCCCAGGCCAGCTCGCGCGGCGTCTCCAGCATCCTCCTCCTGAACAGGGTGAGGCCGGCCCCGACGATCGCGACCCGGTCCTTCACGAACACGTTCGTCCTCACGGGGCCCTCACCCCCGGCTCAGGACGAGGACCGTGCCGGTGAAGGTCGGGGGGCCCCTCCAGGACGCGACCACGGCCCTCTCGGCCCCCTCGACCTGGTAGGGGTGGGCCTGGCCGCGGAGCTGGAGCACGGCCTCGAGGAGCCTGGCGAGCCCGGTCGCCTCGAAGGCGACCCCCATCGCGAGGCTCCCGCCGCCCGGGTTCACGGGGAGGCTCCCCTGCCTCGAGAGGTCGCCGGCCTCGAGCCTCCTGTGCGCCGACCCCTCCTCCACCAGCCTCAGCTCCTCGAGCGCCAGCAGCTCCGCGTAGCTGAACCTGTCCTCCACCTCCGCGACGTCGAACGCCCTCGACGGGTTGGCGACGCCGGCCTGCGCGTACGCCATGTCGGCCGCCATCCTGAGGAACCGCATCCTCCCCCACCTGTCTCTTATACACATCT
>WAQM01000217.1 GCA_015520245.1 Pyrodictiaceae archaeon | reverse complement strand
GGGAGGGTGGCCAGGTGACGCTCGAGGCCTTCATGAGGCGGGAGCGCAAAAGCGGGGAGGGCTAGGGCCTCCTCGGCGCGGCGTACCCGGCTATCGTGGTCACGAGCATGCCCACCGAGCCGGCCGTGAGGAAGGCCAGGGCGGCGGCGTAGGCGGCGGCCAGCGCCGGCTGCCCCGCGGCCCCGGCGGCGACCGCCATCCTCTCCCACGCCGCGAGCGTGGTGGCGCCGACCGCCAGCCACCCCGCCAGCAGAAGCGCCGTCGACACCGTGTAGCCCAGGAACATCCTCTCCCCCGTCTCGGCGAACGTCCTGCCGTAGGCGAGCGCCAGCAGCGCCAGCGGCAGCCCGACCATCGCCGTCTTCAGCACGTTGGCGAGGTCGCGGAGCGCCAGGCCCTGGGCCAGCCTCTCGCCCGGGTCGACCGGGTTGTACGGGTTCAGCACGGCGACCGCGTAGGCCGAGAAGCCCACCGCCCCCACCGCGAGCGCCGAGAGCGCCGCCACGAGGATCCTCATCCTCAGCCCGGCGAGGCCCAGCAGCATGGCCACCGTGCAGGAGCTGTGTATGGCGGCGGCGGCCAGCAGCACGGAGGTGACGAGGAAGCCGTGGGCCAGCGAGGCGAACCACGCCGCCCCGGCCTCGGGGCCCCGCAGCGGCCCGGAGCCTAGCAGCGCGGCGCCCACGACGACCTCGTAGCTGAGGCCGTGGCCGAGCATCTCGCTCGTCAGCACCTCCTGGTAGACGAAGGCGGAGAGCAGGGCGGCCGCGAGCAGGGCCTTGGATATGCCTATCATCTTCAGCTCGGCGACCCCGTAGTACCTGGACACGAGGAGCATGGTTATGGCGGTGAAGAGGAGGCTGACCCCCGACACTATGTAGACGACCGAGCTCAGCGGCATCAAGGGCCGCCACCCCCGCTAGGGCGTGACCACCACGGCCACACCCTTCTCGAAGTAGTACGAGTGGGCGACGGGGTGTATCGTTATGGGGACGGGCATCACGGCGACCCTGCTCGTGTCGATCTCTATGGCGCCGCTCAGCACGAAGTCTATGACGGCCTTGACCAGGGCCTCGGGCGCGTCGGCCGTGGTGACGGCGAGCGTCTCTATGGCCAGGGTCTCGACGTCCTCGTCGACGCCGGGGTACGAGCCGGCCGGCACGACGCCCGGCTTGAAGAACACGAGCCCGGCCTCCCTCACCCTCTCGAGGGCCTCGGCGGGGATGGGTACGATGCGGAGCCCCAGGACGGCGGCCGCCTCGTACACCAGCGGCGAGGGCACCGCGTCTATCACCACGACGGCGTCAACGTAGCCCATCCTCAGCTCGTAGAGGCCCTCGACGACCCCGTGCCTCACCTTCACGATGTCGTCCCACAGGCCGAGGGCCCTTAGCAGCCCCTCGACCGTCATGGCGGTGACCGTGCCCTCCTGGCCCACGACGACCCTGCGCCCCCTGAGGTCCTCGAGGCTGCGAATGCCGGAGTCAGCGCGCACCACGATCTGGACGAGCTGGTCGAGGGCCGGCGTCAGCGACCCTATGCCAGTGAGGGCGCGGGCGGGCTCGCGGAACGGGCCGAGCCCCTCGTAGGCGTAGTAGGCGACGTCGGCCCGGACTATGGCCACGCCGCCCGCCTCCAGCACCGTCCTGAGCGCCTCGGCGTCGTCGGCGGCCACGCTCACGCCGGCGTCGAGGCCGGCGGCGCGCAGGCTCTCGGCGAGCCTCACGGCGACGTAGTAGGCGGCCGTGCCGGGGCCCGTGACGGCGACGGGGACGCTGCCCCCGGCCAGCGGCGGCGCCACCTGGACGGCCCCCGCGAGGGCCGCAGCGGCAGCGATCACAGCAACCAGCAGACCCCTGCCCACGAGCCTACGCATGGTACCGGCCTCCGCGGGGGCTCGGGCGGGGCCCCGGCAAGTAGAGGGTTAAATGCTGAGCCCGCGGGCCCCCCGCGGCCGGGCTGCGCCCCACCACGCCTCCCAGCCGGCGGCCGCGGCGACGGCGTCTCATCGTTGGGCCTGCCTAACCGTAAAGCGTTGCGTGGGGAAAATCGCTACCACTTTATTCAGGCGTGCCCGGTGGCCGAACGGGGGTAGCGCGGGGAGTCCATGGCGCCGACGTGCCCGCACGCGGAGTCGGTGTCGGGGGTCACCGCGCAGTGCAGGGTCCTCGGCAGGAGGGTTAGCGTGCTCAGGTACCCCTGCAAGGGGAGGTACGAGCTGTGCCCGGTCTACCAGGCGGCGGCCGAGGCCAGGAGGGCCGAGGAGGTCACGCCGGTAAGGCGGCCGGCCGAGGAGGCGGGGCCTGCGCCGGGGGCCGCGGGGCGCCCGGCCCCCCAGCCGCCGGCGCGGCCCGCGGGGCCCCCCGAGG
>WAQM01000216.1 GCA_015520245.1 Pyrodictiaceae archaeon | reverse complement strand
CTCCGGCCCTCGCGGGCCGCCGCCAGGACTATGAGGGCGGCCGAGGCCGGCACCACCAGGGCCGCAAGCCTGTAACCGCCCCACATGAAGCCTATCGAGCCCAGCACCGCGCCGCCCGCTGCCGACCAGGCGGCGCTACGCCTTCTGAGCCCATAGCTGAGGAGGAGCAGGCCTAGCACGATGAAGCCGAGGCTAACCCCCTCCTTCTCAACGAAGCCGGCGTGGGTCCTGTCGAGCGTGGCCGGCACGAGGTAGAGCAGCGGCAGCGAGGCCAGGGCCGCCAGCCTCCCGAACAGCATCCTCATGTACAGATAGCCCGCGGCCAGCAGGACGAGCGACATGAGCGGCGGGATCATGGCCAGCCACCTCTGCAGGCTCATGGAGTCCTCGACCAGGGTGTACGTGGCGGCCGCCAGGGCGGGTATGAAGGGGTAGCTGGTCGAAGTGAAGTCGCGGCCCCAAGGGTACCAGAACAGCCTCGTGTCCGGGTTATCGCGGGTCAGGGTGAGCCAGGCCTGCAGCCCGTTCTCGTACAGGTAGCGCGCCTGCCAGTACTCTATCCACGGGTCGTTGCCGTAGAGGTAGCCGAACTGCTTCAGGTCGTCGGGTACTGCCTGGAAGACGGGCTGAGCCAGCCTAGCCTCGACGACGTGGAGCGGCACCATTCGGAGCGAGAAGCCCAGGACGGCTATGAGTATCACGAGGGCCGCTTCGAGGCCAAGCAGGAACGGCCTGCTGGACGCGAGCCTCCTAGCGGCCTCCATCACCGCAGGCGCCGCCAGCCCGCCCGCTCGCCTCGCGCGCTGGCGGGAGCGGCCCCTCCTACCCCGCCTCTTGGCCGGCATCCCGGCGCCCCGGCGGGCGTACGGCCCGGTAGATATTTAGCCCTGCGAAGAGCGCGGCGAGCACGTTCAGAGCCGTGAAGACGGGGTCCCCTATCGCCAGCGCGTACGCCGCGAGCAGCGTGCTGCCGAGCGCGTAGAGGCTGCTAAGGCCCACCGGCGGCGGGCTGGAGGATCTGAGCGACACGAGCCACCCCACGACTATGAGGCTCATGCCGCCGACGCCCACAAGCTGCAGGGGCTCCATTCGGCGCCTTGAGCCCGAGCTAGGGCGGCTAGGCTTAATAACCCTTGCCCGGCCCCGGGCCGCCGAGGGAGACCATGAGCCTGGCCAGGATAGTGTTCATGCAGAAGAAGCTCAGCAGGAAGTTCGGAGTTGTAGGGAAGGTGGCCGGCCGCTACCTGGAGGCCGGTTATAGCATCCACGTGGGGTTCGACACCCCCGAGGGGCGCGTCGACATAGTGGCTAAGAAGGAGGGGCAGGTGCTGGCCATAGACGTTGTAGACGGCTCGGTGAGGGTCGGGCCCGATACCGTGGAGGCCGTGGCCAGGAAGGCGAGGAGCATAAACGCCAAGCCGGTCCTCGTGCTGTACGGCTCCGGCCCGAAGCTGACCGAGGAGGCGAAGAGCCGGGCGAAGGAGCTCGGCGTCAGCATCAAGAGAGTGCGCTAGCCGCCCAGCATGAAGGCCAGGACCGCCTTCTGCGCGTGGAGCCTGTTCTCGGCCTGGTCCCAGACCACGCTCCACGGCCCCTCGAGCACGTCCTCGGTCACCTCCTCGCCCCTCCTGGCAGGGAGGCAGTGCATGAATATCGCGTCCCTCTTGGCGAGCCTCATTAGCTCCGCGTTGACCTGGTAGCCGCGGAGGAGGCTCCTCTTCCTCTCCGCCACCTCCTCCTCCCCCATGCTGACCCAGACGTCGGTGTAGACCACGTCGGCCCCGCGCACCGCCTCCCGAGGGTCCTCGACGACCTCGATGCTGCCACCGCTCGCCGCCGCGTACTCCTCGGCGAGCTTCATGATCGCCGGGTCGGGGCGCAGCTCCCTGGGTGACGCCACGACCATGTTGCCACCCAGCATCGTCACCGCGAGGATGAGGCTGTGGGCCACGTTGTCGCGGCCGTCGCCCACGAATACCACCTTCAGCCCCTCGACCCTCCCCTTCTTCTCCACTATCGTCATGACGTCGGCTATGGCCTGGAGCGGGTGCTCGCGGTCGCTGAGCAGGTTTATGACCGGGACGTCGGCGTACTTGGCCATCTCCTCGAGATCCCCGTGCCTGTAGACACGTGCCGCTATCGCGTCGACGTACCTGCTGAGCACTCTGGCCGTGTCCTTTATGGGCTCACCCCGGCCGAGCTGCAGCTCGCTCCAGTTGAAGGTGAGGGGGAACCCCCCTAGCTCCAGCACCGCGACCTCCATGCTGACGCGGGTCCTCGTGCTGGGCTTCTGGAAGATCAGCGCCACGGTCTTGCCGCGCAGCAGTGGTATGACGCGCTCGCCGGCGTAGCGGCGCCTCTTCATCTCCTGCGCCAGCGCCACGACCTGGCGGAGCTCCTCGGGGGAGAGGTCGGCAACCGAGAGCAGGTCGCGCCCTCTAAGCATGCTGCGCCCCCTCCCGGGCCGCGCGGGGGGACGTGATACGTCCAGCGGCGGGCTCAGCACATGGGAGTCTCTGCATCCCCCGGCGGGGTCCGCGACCGCTTACCTCATCACGGCCTCCGCTCCAGCCTGACCCTAACCCCCTCGCACTCGTCCAGGCGCTTAAGGAGCTCCGCCACGGCCTCGACGAGCTGTCTGGGCCCCCGGCACACCACGCTCAGGGAGTACTCGTAGGCGCGCCCGTAGATGGGGGGCTCGGCCGCCCGGGCCTCGCCCCCCGCGGTGATGGCGCAGCTGTCGTTGGCCGACAGGAACCAGTACGCCTTGCCGGCGCAGGCCCAGCCGCCGCTGCATAGGCTCTCGCTAAGCCGCTCCACGCAGCGAGCTATCCTGGCGGCGTCGTCGGAGCCCAAGACTATGCGGGCCGAGAAGCACTCTATAGCTTCCACCCCACGCGACCCACGGCGCCCCGCGCTCGCATTAAGGTGTCGTGCCGTGGCCGTGGCGCGTACCCTGGTCGCGGGCCTCGAGGCGTCGCTCGCCGCTATAACCGCCTATGTCAAGCCGTGCACCCTCCACGCGCTGAGCCCACACGGCCTCGAGGCCTACGCGTCCTCCGTGCTGAGGCTCGCCTACTACTCGCACCAGCTCGCCGAGCTCGGGGCCGACGTTGCCGAGGGCCGCTACCAGCCCGGCTCCGGCAGGCTCGGATCGCTCGTGGCCTCGGTGATAAAGGATGTGTGCGCTCGCCACGAGCCCTGCCCCCACGACATGATCGCCGGGCTAGCGGTGGCCGCCGTGGCCTACTCGGCCGCCACGAGGAGGGGCGGCCGGGGGCGGGACGCGCTGGCTCCCGCGATCATGAGCGTGCTGGCCCATACCGGCAGGCGCGACGTCGAGGACGTGGTGGCCGCCCTCGAGGCGGTAGCCCCGCGCGAGCGAGCCGCCATCGAGGACGCGCTGGTCAGGCTGCCGCCGTCGCCTGGGCTCCAGGAGATGGCCGAGGCCCTGGCCGGGATCCGGCCCGGCTACCGCTGCATCGCCGAGCCGGCCACCTGCCTCCGCGTCGCCGCCGGGCTTCGGGACCCCTACGACCGCTTCGAGCTCGTAAGCGCGTGGCTGCGGGAGATCCTGCCCCGGTGCGCCCCCGAGCTGGCCGAGGCGCTGCCGCGCGAGGCCCGCGGCCCGGAGCTGCAGCGCAGGCTGCTGGGCGCCGACGTGGAGTGCAGGAAGAGGGGGCTCCACGAGCGCTGCTACCGCATGGTGGCCGTCCTCGCAGTGGCCGCGTTCGTCGCCGCCGTGACCGGCTAGTGCTCCGACAGCGGGTCCCACTCCTCGACGAGGCTCCTCTCCAGCTCCTTGGCCCGGGGCCCCGTGAAGACCATCCTGCCGTCGCGCCTGGGGTGGCCTAGCCTCATCAGCCTGCCGCGGCGCGGCGGCCGCGCGGAGCCGTCTATGGGCCACATGTAGTTAGGCCTCCTCAACGCGTTCGCCCTGGCTATGGCCTCCATCGCCGCCCTGACCTTATCCTCCCACGTCCTGGCCCTCGACAGCGCCGCCCGGAGGTCGACGGGCTCGCCCCTCCAGTTGAGGCACGGTATAACCTTGCCGTCGTAGGTCACCCTCATCCTCGTGCACGCCGAGCAGAACACGTAGTTGCCCACGGGGCCCACGACCTCCACCTCCACGCCGTTGTCCAGCACGAGCACGGGGCGGGCGTGAAGCCCGTGGCGCACGCGCACGCTCCGGACCCGGGGCTTGAGGGCCTCCAGGATCCTGGACGACGGCAGGTGGTACCTGTCGAACACCGCGCTTCCGCTACCCACAGGGTGCAGCTCAATGAGCTGCAGGCGGGCGCCCAGCTCGGCCGCGAGCTCCACGTAGTCGTCGAGCTGGTCCTCGTTAAGCCCCCTTAGCACGACAACGTTTATCTTCACGCCCATGCCGGCGTCACGGGCCGCCCTAAGCCCGCGGAGCACCGCGTCGAGCGCGTCGACGCCGGTTATCCTCCTGAACACCTCGCGGCGCAGCGAGTGCAGGCTAACATTGACGTGCCTGACGTAGTCCGCCAGCGCCGCCGCGTACTTCTCGAGCAGGCTGCCGTTGGTCGTGATTGACACGTAGGGGCGCCCGCCGTGCTCGTACATGACCCTCACGACCTCGACTATGTCGCTGCGCACCAGGGGCTCGCCCCCAGTCACCTTGAAGTAGCGGATGCCTAGCCTCCTCGCGGCCTCGGAGACCACCGCCACCTCCTCGAGCGTTAGCTCCTCGCCGCCGACGTCTGCGTAGCCCTCCATGTGGCAGAAGAAGCAGCGGAAGTTGCAGCGCCTGGTCACCATGATGCGGAGGTTCGTCAGCGGCCTTCCGTAGCTATCGAATATCGTCAAACCTGCGCCTCCTCCGGGGCCTCAGAGCCGTTGCCGCCGGAAATAGAGTTATAACGCGTCTTGTCGCCTCTACAGCCGCCGGTTGGCGCGGGGAGGCTAGCAGCCCAGCGGCGCGGCAAGCGGGGTGCCAGCACCTTGGCAGCCGAGGTATCGTGCCCCCGCTGCGGCACCAGGATGGAGTACCGCGTCGAGGTGGAGCTGGGTAACGGCGCCTACCGTAGGGCCACGTACTACTACCGGTGCCCGCGCTGCGGCTACCGCCAGCAGGACATGGTCTTGACGCTGAAGAGAGGCGACGGGGGCCTCCGCATCGAGGTCGAGGAGTACGTGACTGCGGCCTCCCAAGCCCGTTTTTAGCCGCCCACGACCCAAAGCTATTTGGCGCCACCTCGCTTGCCCCGGGCGTGGTGCGCCGGGCGGGCCTTGATAGCGCGGATCAAGCGCGCTCTATCCAACATCTCGAGATACGTCGAGATGTTCGACGCCAGGAGCATCGCGCGTAGGATGTTCGTCACCAACAGCTTCGACGGGCTGCTCACGACACTCGGTATCGTCCTCGGCGCCCACATAGCCGGCATAAAGGACCCCGTGGCCTACGTCGGCACCGTGCTGGGCGCCTCGTTCTCGATGGGGGTCTTCAGCGGGATGGTAGCGACCTACTTCTCCGAGAGGGCCGAGAGGCTGCGGGAGCTGAGGGAGATGGAGAGGCAGATGCTGCACGAGCTTAGGGGCTCCGTGTACGAGAGGGCCGTCAAGTTCGTGCCCCTCTACGTGGCGCTGTGGAGCGGCGCCGGCGTCGTCGCCCTGCCCTTCGTCGGGGTGCTGCCGTTCCTGCTGCTACCCCCGCTCGGCGTTACCTCCGTGGCCGTCATGGTGTACGCCAGCGTGGCCGTCGTGCTGGCCGAGATGTTCCTGCTAGGGTTCTACCTTGGCCGGGTGGCGGGCGAGAACCCGGTCTACAACGGGCTGAGGCTACTGGGCATAGGCAGCCTGGCCGCCGCCGCGCTCACCGCGGTGGAGCTGCTCACGTGAGGCCTCAGTACAGCGAAGAGCTCATCACCTCTAATACCTCTCAGCTCCGCCGGAACACTTCATCGGCATGCGGCTCGCCGAGCTCTTCGAGTGCAGGCGCTTCATCGAGTACTGCAGGGCCGCCAAGTGGTGCGCCCGGCTGCTCCGCCTATTGGCTCTCATGCTGCCGCCGGATAGCGTGCACGGCCTCGGCCACAGCGTCCGGGTCGCCTGCGTAGCCTTCAACCTCGCCGAGAGGGAGTACGGGGAGGTGGACTGGGGGGTCCTCGCGGCGGCCGCGCTGCTTCACGACGTTGGCAGGCAGGCCGAGCGCCAGCGCGGCGTGCACCACGCCGAGGCCTCGGCGGCCGCCGCCCGCGAGCTCCTAAGCGCCATGGGGGCCGGGGTCGACGTTGAGGCGGTGGCGAGGGTCGTAGCCGAGCACAGCTTCAGCGCCGGGGGTAGGCCCTCCAGCCCCGAGTCGTGCGCCCTCTCTGACGCGGACAAGCTCGACGCCCTGGGCTACGTGGGGCTCTACAGGCTAGCGTACGTGAGCGGGCTCTGGGGCCGCAGCTTGAGGGACGCCGTGGCCCATTACTACGAGAAGCTGAGGAGGCTGCCCGAGCTCATGTGCACGCGTGCCGCCCGCGAGGCCGCCGAGGAGGCGGCGCGCGTCCTAGCTAAGGCTATAGCCGAGCTGGAGGCCGCGCTGAGGGCCGAGGAGGAGGTGCTCACGCGGGTGGCGGGCCTTGGATAGGCCCTCCAGGCTACTAATGCTGGTCCTCGACGGCGCCGCCGACAGGGTCGAGGAGGGCGAGCCGACGCCCCTGGAGGCCGCCGACGCGCGTGCGCTACGCAGCCTGGGCGAGCACGCCACCTGCTTCTCAGCCTACCCCGTGGGCCCGGGCGTGGCACCGGAGAGCGACGAGGCCGTGATATCGTTGCTGGGGTACCGAGTCGAGGAGGTGTACACGGGCCGGGGGCCGCTGGAGGCGCTCGGGGCCGGGCTCGAACTGCGGGAGGGCTACGAGGTTGCGTTCCGCGCCAACTTCGCCACCGTGGACGAGGAGAGCCTCAGGATCATTGACAGGAGGGCAGGTAGGAGTCTGACCAGCGACGAGGCAGCCAGGCTGGCCGAGGCCCTCGACGGGCTGGAGCTCGACGGGGGCCGTGCTTACGCCAGGGTGAGGGCGACGGTGGGGCACCGCGCCGTCGTGATCATCGGCAGCCGGTCGTCGAGGCTCAGCGACAGGGTGGACAACACGGACCCCGCCTACGCTAGGAGGGGGCTACACTCCGTCGCCGTCCCCTCCTACGAGCCCAGGGTGCGCCCCTGCAGGCCGCTAGACGATAGTGAGGAGGCGCGGTACACGTGCAGGCTAGTCGACGAGTTCACGAGGAGGAGCGTCGAGATCCTCTCGGCGCACCCCGTGAACCTCGAGAGGGAGAGGCGCGGCCTACCTAAGGCCAACATCCTCCTGCTCCGCGACGCCGGGGCCAGGCTGCCCCGCATGAAGCCCTTCGCCGAGCTCCACGGGGTGGGCCCGGCCGCTGCGCTAGTCGAGATGCCCGTCGAGAAGGGGATAGCGAGGGCCGCCGGCATGCGCATGTACGAGGTACCCCTGGGCGCTAGGACGGGGGCCTATCGGGAGTGGGTGAGGAGGACCCTCGAGGCGCTCCGCGACAACGTCTTCGTCTACGTTCACCTGAAGGGGCCCGACGAGCCCGGACACGACGGCGACTTCAAGGGTAAGGTCAAGGCGATAGAGAGGATCGACAGAGACTACCTAGCCCCGCTGCTCGAGGCGGTGGGAGAGGAGTCTGTGGCCGTGGTGGTCACGAGCGACCACGCTACACCCTGGAGGTTGAGGAGCCATAGCGACGACCCGGTCCCCGTCCTGGTGTCGTGGAGGGGGCTTAGGGGCAGCGCCGAGCTCTCGGAGCGCGCGTGCCGGGGCACGGTGTTAGCGCACGGGTGGGAGATTCTGCCCCGCGTTTTCAGCCTAATCGGGTGGCGGTGAGGAGTGCTCAGCAGCGCCCGGACGCGTCGCCATCGCCTTACGGCTTGGCCCCGGTCCACCTCAGCATCCGGGGCCCCGGGGCGCCGCGGGGGTTAATGAGGGTCTGGCTACGCTAGCGGCCTCCAGCAGCTCCTGCACTCGAGCGAGTAGCTGTGCCAGCCCATGTCAGGCACGCTCGCGCGTCCGCGCACAGTGACCGAGGCCACTAGGCCCTCGGCTCTTAGCAGTACCACCAGCGGCAGCTCGGGCGGCAGCGGGGTCTCCAGCTCGAGTCCCCCGGCGGGCCCGCGCCGGAAGGCCACGAGGCTCCTCGAGGACGCGACGCCAGCAGACCTTGCTGCCGAGGCCAGCGCCATTGGGTCGACCTTAGACATGTACGCTATGGAGGCCCAGCTGCGCGCCATGTACGCTGCGGCTGACGGTCCTGGCGCTCCCGCCGGCACGGGGCTCTCCGCCAGCGACATCAGCACGCTCCTGAGCCTCAAACGCTCGGCCACCTCGCCTAAGCACGAGCCCCACGCGTAGAGCCCGTAGCCTCTGACCCTCTCGCAGACCGCGGCCGCCTCGACGAGCTCCGCCGCCTCCGTGACCTCCACCACGCCCAGCTCGACGCCCTGCCGGTGGGCCGGCCACGTGTAGGCAGCTACGACCGGGGGTTCGAGGTTCAGCTTCCCTCGCGCCACGAGGACCTGGACCGGCTGCGTGCCCTCCATGACTGTCCTCGCCGTGGCCGTCACGACTGTCGAGCGCCTATCCTCGAGGCCGAGCACCACCACCGACGGCTCGGAGTCGACCACTATGGAGGCGTCGAACGCCACGTAGGGGTCGCTGGCCGGTAGCGGCAGCGCGTACGAGGCCGGCGGGCCGTGGAGGGCTCCGCCAGCCAGCTGGCACCTCAGCTCCGCCCTGATGAGCTCGGACGACGGCTCTATGATTGCGCACTCACCGCGTTGCTCGGCGCGCCCCCCGTGTACCCCGTCCAGCCGGCAGCACGTCAGCAGGCTTCCGAGCGCCGCCTCCACCTCGACCTCGGCCGCGAACACGTCGCCCTCCACGACCGCGTAGGCCACGTAGCTAGGGCTCCTCCTACCCACGCTCAACCACCCCTCATCGGCCCTCGAGCCCAGGCTTAAGAGCCTAGGCTGCTGGGGGCACTCGGGGCGCACACCCCCGATGAAGAGGGCTCCGGGCGTTGCCGAGCGGTGACGAGAGGGATGCCGATCGGAGGGGCCTCGACAGGGACGTGACCAGCGAGGCGTCGAGGCGCGCCGCCTGCCTCGGCTTAGCTTACCACGCGCTCACGCTCTACGAGGAGGCCGTGGGGCAGCCCGCGAGGCTCATAAGCCATGCGTGCGGGCTCCCGAGCCGCTTCACCGCGACCGTCGCCGCCCCCACCTGCTCCGAGGACGTCGTTGAGGAGGTCACGCGGTCGCTCCGTTTCGTAACGGGTCTACGTAGCGCCGAGTTGAAGCTCCACTGCGTCGACGGCATCGGTCCGCACGGCCTCAGCGCCGAGGAGCTGTGCTCAAAGGCTGTTACTACGTTCCTGCGCGGCTACGGCGACTTCATAGCGAGGCTTGTGGGCGAGCCCTACGAGTACTTCATAACCGTCGCCTGGAACGGCACCGCGCTACTCGGCCGCGGAAGGGAGGACCACATAACCGTGCCCGCGGCCAAGCTCGCGCTCTTCCTCCACACGCACCCCCGCGGCAACTGCATACCCTCCTCAAAGGACGTTGAGTTCGCCGCCGCCCTCCTCGCCGAGGGCGGCCTCGCAAGCATGATCGCCGGCTCGGGCTGCGTGCTCGTCATCGCCGCGCTGAGGCCGCTGAGCGAGGACGACTACTGGGCCCTCATGGACGCCTCTCGGAGGCTCAGGAAGGTGAGGAGCTTCGAGGAGGCTCACGCCATCATCGCCAGCCTCTCAAGGCTGAGGACGGTGGACGTCTACGTCACTGGGCTCACGGGTCTGTAGCGCCGGTGCGACTTCGTGGCGTGGCTCCAGTACGCGGACCGCCGACGCGCCCGTGCGATCCCGGACGACCTCTATCACGGTGTCCGCCGCCTCCTCGAGCTCCCGGTCGTGGCTTACGACTATCAGCTGGCTGAGCCCAGTCTCCCTAAGCCCGTACTTGATCACTTCTACCAGCTCGCGCCTCCTCTCCTCATCAAGGTTGGTGGTCGGCTCGTCCAGTATCATGACGCCCAGGCGGGCTCCCGCTAGCTTCGCGAGCGCGATGCGGAAGGCTATCGCGACGGCGACCCTCTCGCCCCCGCTCAGCATTGACAACCTCTTCTCGCCCCACCTCGTCACCAGCACAACGTCGTAGTCGTCGGTCAACCTTACGTCGTCGGCCTCCAGGCCGAACCTCTGGAGAATGTCGCGAAGGTAGGCCTCGAGGAGCTCGCGCGCCCGGACCCTCACCAGCCTCTGGAGCCCTTGGGGGCCCAGCTCGCTCCTTATCCTCGTGAGCACGGACACCATCTGCTGCACCGCCCTCCGCCTCCTCGACAGCTGCTCGTACTCCCTCTCCAGCGTCGGCAGCTGGCTCACATCCTCCGCCAGCGAGTCGACCTGGCCGCGCAGGTAGGAGATTCTCCGTTCAAGCTCCTTCACCTCCTCGCTTAGCCTCTCGAGCTCGCCCCGGAGCTGCTCGAACCTGGCTAGCTCCCCCTCCAGCCTAGCCAGCTTGGATACCAGCTCCTCCCTGCGCGCCCTGAGAGCCTCGATCTCGCGGCCTAGGGCCTCCTCCTCCTGCTTGAGGCGGCCTAGCTCCTCCTCCACCAGCCTCTTCTCCGCTATTGCGCGCTCCACCTCGAGCACGAGCTTCCTGAGCTCGCTAGGGTCCCGGGGTAGGTGCGCAGCCAGCTCGCCGAGCCTGCTCCTCACCTCGGTGATCCTATTCTCGAGCTCCCCTAAGTCCCGCTCGAGCTCCTCAAGCCTGTGCCTGGCCGCCAGCGCCTCCCTAAGTGCCGAGATCGCCCGCCCGTACTCCTCAGCCACGCGGGCCAGGCTGCGCAACCTCTCGGAGAGCTCCTCGTACTCCTTCACCGCGAGCCAGAGCTCGCGCGCCCTCTCCTCGGCCTCCCTGGCCTCCTCCTCGAGCCTAGCCCTCTTGCCCTCGACCTGCCTGGCGTAGTCCAGCAGCGCCTGGGCATCCGCGATGGCCTCGGAGATCGCGCTGCGCACCTCCTCAAGCGCCCTCAGCTCGCTCTCCACCTGCGCCAGCTTGTCCGCAAGCTCGCGCTCCTCCTGCCTCAGCCTGTCCCTCTCCTGCTTCAGCTTCTTGATTAGCTGCTCCCTCTTACCGACGTCAAGCGGCTGGCCGCACAGAGGGCACCGGTTTCCGTAGGCCCTGCCGAGGAAGGCGATCTTCCTCGCTATGTCCTCCATAAGCCCCTGAAGGCCGCCCATCCTCTGCTTGATCTCCTTGGCCCTCTCCTGCCTCTCCCTGATCAGCTCGTCCACCCTCCTCCCGAGCGAGCGCAGCGCTCTGACGAGCTCCTCCGGCGTCTTGCTAGCGATCTGCTCCTCGGCCACGAGGTCTGCCAGCTTGCTGGCTATCCTAGCGTACACCCTCCTACGCGCTCTCTCTAGGTCGCGGGCTAGCTCGTCAACTTGCTTACGCAGCTCCTGCGCGCGGGCGGTGTAGGCCTCGTAGAGCCTCTTCTTCTCCTCGAGGGCGCGGAGGCGAGCCGAGAGGCGCTCGTAGTCCCTGACCGCGGTCTCGAGCTGCTCCACGTCGATGCTCAAGCCCGACGCCTTCAGAGCCTCGAGCCTGCCCCGAAGCCTCTCGACCTCGGACAGGAGCCTGGATCGTTCCTCGAGCAGCGCGGCGTACTCCGCTATTACGTCCTTAGCGCCCGCGAGGGCCACCACGCCTTCGAGCTCCTCTAGCCTCGCTCGCAGCTGCTCGACCCTGCGCTTGACGCTCTCCCTAGACTCCTCGAGCTCGCCGAGCCTCGCCTCTACGGCCCTTAGCTCCGCCCTCAGCGACTCGGCCTTTGCCCTCAGCTCCTCCGCGGGCTTGACCGCCTCCTCCAGCTCGCGGAGTTTAGCCCTCTTCCTCGCCAGCTCCTCCTCGGCCTCCCTTAGCTGCCTGGACAGCTCCTCCAGCCTCCTCCTCTTGGCCCTCAGCTCGGCCAGCCTCCTCTCCACCTGCTTTAGCTGGCTGCTTAGGTACGCCAGCCTCTCCCTCCACCTCGACACGAGCTCGCCCATCCTCTCGTAGGCCTTCTCTACGGCGTCCAGCTGGAGCACAGCATTCACGACCCTCTTCCTCTCCTCGCCGCTCCTGACTATGGCGTCTATCTCGCCCTGCCTGGCCACCATGAGGTGCTTAAGCACGTCGAGCTGGATCCCGAGGATGCGGGATAGCTCGCTCTTCACCTTCGCTAACCCCTCGGCTAGCAGGACGGGGCGCGAGCTATCCGTCACATCGTAGAGCTTCGTCTCGCCGGGGCCGGTGCGGGGTACCACCTTCACTACGGCGTAGCGGCGGCCGCCGACGCTGAACTCCGTGCGGACCCGGGCTACCGTGGCTCCGAGTCTTATGATGGGGTCCCGCGCCTGAGCCTGCCCGCGGCCGTGAACGCCGAAGAGCGAGTACGTGATCGCGTCGACTATGCTGGTCTTCCCAGCCCCGTTGGGACCGACTATCACCGTGACGCCCAACGGGAAGGTGAGCACGGTCCTACGGTGGCTCACGAAGTTCTCGAGCTCCACCCTCTCAATTATCACGGCTCAACACCGTAGCGCCTCTTGAACCACTCCACGGTCAGCCTCATCGCCTCGCGAGTGGCCTCCGTGGGCCCCAGGTGGCCGAGCACGGAGATCAGCTGGTAGGCGAGCTCGGCGACCTCCGGATCCCCGAGTCGCTCGAGCAGCAGGTCCCTTAGGCTGAGCCCCCTCGCGGCGGGGATCGGGCCGCCTGAGCCCGGCTCTCCGCGCTGTTGCTGGGGCGCGAACACTATGCGGTAATCGAGCACGAGGTTCCTAAGCCTCTCGAGCTGCTCCCTCACCGCCCTGCGCGCCGCCGAGGTCGAGGCCCCGCGGACGATCACGTGGAGCAACGGCTTCTTACGGCGCCCTTGCATCTTAAGCAGGACCCTCATGACCTCGCCTACCGCTTCTTCGAGCCGCTCATAGCTGATCTCGTAGACCAGCTGCGGCCTAGCGCGCTCAAGCTTCAGCCTCTCCAGCGCCACGGTCCCGCGCGGGCTCAGCGTGGCGAGCACCACGGAGCGGTCCCTGCCCACTTCGTCCACCTTCATGTACTCGGGCGCCCCCGGGTACACTAGCCTGGCCTCCCCCAGCCTGGCCTCGTAGGCCACGTGGACGTGCCCGAGCGCGTAGTAGGAGTACCCCTCCGGCAGCTCGGCTAGCGAGAGCTCCGGCTCCGGTGCCGCACCCTCGACCCCCTGGTGCAGGACGAGCACCGAGGCTAGGTCGCGCGGCGGCCTGGGGAGCCTTGCGAGGCTGTCGGGGAGCGCCCTAGCCCTAACGCCCCTGTGCGAGAAGAGGCCCGCGATGAACACCTCAGCGCCGCTCCTCGTCCTGATCCTGCGTGCGGCCGTGTCAGGGGCTCCTGGCTTGCCGAGAACGATGACGTTGTCAAGCAGGTGCTCCAGCAGGTAGAGCGGGGGCATCTCCCTCCTCCTCGGCAGGTCGTGGTCGCCCAGGACCGCGACCACCGGTATCCCGGCCTCCCTCAGCCTCGACAGCCCGTCTATCGCCACGCGGACCGCCTGCATGGGGGGCCTTGCGGTGTCGAAGAAGTCGCCCGAGTGGACCACCAGGTCGACGCGCTCGGTCAGGGCTATCTCCACTAGCTCCCCGAACACGTCGTAGATGTCCTGCTCACGCTCTACGAGGCCGTACTGGCGGAGCCCGAGGTGCGTGTCGCTGACGTGGAGGACCGTCACCTCCACGCCCGATCACCCTGACCGCGCTAGCTCGGCCAGCTCGGCCACAGCCTCGGCGGCCCGGGCCCTCTCCTCGCGCATGCTGAGCCACTCCGACACCACGTCGGGGTCGGCCCCACCCTTCCGCCCCCAATACTTGTCGACCCTCACGATCACCGGCACGGGTACTATGGGGCCGAGGACCACCGCCTCGCCGGTGTTGAGGGCCGAGAGGTTCTGAGCTAGCTCCTCGCTGAGCAGCTCGCTCGCCTCCCGGACGTACCGCTGGTCGCTGGGCTCGACTATCCTGAGCACGATCTTGCTGTTCATCTGGCTTAGTATATCCTGGTCGATCACCTTTGGGCGCTGGCTCACTATGGCCAGACCCACCCCGAACTTCCTGCCCTCACGGGCGACCCTGGCCATCCAGTACTTGGACAGCGTGCTCCTATCACGCGGGGCTAGTATGTGGGCCTCCTCTACAAACACCATCACCGGCGACGGGAAGCCGTGCCCCGTCATCACCCTCCTCTTCCTCTCGGCTAGGAGCCTCCGGAGTACGTGGCTTACTACCACGTCGGCGGCGTCCTCGTCGAGCCTCCCCAGGTCGATCACGTTGGCACGCCCGGGCCTTAGCCTGCTGATCACGTCGGGGACGTCGTCCCTAAGCACGTCACCGTACTTCTCCACGAGCGCCTCGACCTTGTTGGCCACTGCCGCGACCGCACGCGGCTCCTCCTTCCCGCGGAGGGACTCCACCGCTTTCAGCAGCCTCTCGAGGAAGGGGCCGCTTGGGTCGGCGATCGCCCTCTCGTAGGCCCTCCTCAGCACCCGCTCCTGGTGGTAGTAGTGAGGCTCTATGCCTAGCAGCACGAGCAGCTCCGATAGCGAGAGGGACCTGGGGTTGAGCAGCGGCTCGACGACGTTGACGCCGCCACCGATGTCGCTCCCCACGTACTCGCCGTGGAAGTCGAGTATCACGACGGTGCCCCCGATGCGGACCAGCCTGTCGGCTATGACCGCCACCGTGTTGCTCTTCCCCGCGCCGGTGACGGCCAGGATCGCGAGGTGCCTCGTCACCAGCTTGTTGACGTCGATGTAGACGGGTACCGTGGGGCGCGCGGCTAGCACACCAAGCCTCACCTTGTAGGGCTCGGAGCCACCGAAGATCTCGGATAGAAGCTCGTCCGGAGCGCGGTAGACAGGTTCACCAGGCAGCGGCGGGCGGCGCGGAAGCACGAGAGCCCCGTCCCTGTAGACCCCAACGACCTCGGCCACGCACTCGAAGAACACGTCGTTGCTCATCCTCGACAGCCGGGCGACTATGCTGGGCTCGTAGACTCCGCTCAGGGCGGACATCGAGACGCTGCGCGTGCCCACCGCCTCGACCAGCGCCAGCACCCCCTCGCCCTCGCCGACGAGCACGAAGTCGCCCGGGGGAGGCGGGTCCGTGGCGACGAAGCGGACGCGGGTCGGCGTCGAGTTGTCAATCACGTAGCCTAGCGGCTCGCGAGACGCCATCCGGCCGGCGCCCGGCGCGCGCTAGGCCGCCACGGGCGAATTAGGGTTAGGACGCGTAGAGCTTGTGGACGGAGACCAGGTAGCGGGGCGGCGCGACCATGACCGCCGCGTACCTCTGGCCGTAGCTCATCGACACGGTCTTGACGAGAACCAGGTAATCGGGGTTGCGCAGGTTAACGGGCCTCTCCACGGCCTCGGCTATCCTCCTGACGGCATCCAGCTTGTGCACGGGGTTCCCGCTTTCGTCGAACAGCCTCCCCTCCAGCCTGACCGCGAACGTCGCCCCCCGCGGGATCCTCTCAGCAAGCCTCAGCACCGCCTCCCTTACGTGCTCGACTATCGGCCGCGTGTTCACGTCCACGGGTATGAGCCTCAGTATGGGGGTGGACCTGAGGTCGACCCGGCGCACAAGCTGCTCGACCGCCCTGTAGGGATCCTCGACTTTGAGGAGGACCAGCGATTGCGGGGTGTCTATCACCCTCACGCCCCGGACGACGCTCCTGACCACGTTGATTACGCGTCGGGCCTCCCGGTACCCCGGCTGGTGCGACACCACGAGGTTGAAGAGCCTCATCGTAGGGGTCGCCACGGCTACGAGCCCCGGACCACGACCCGGCGGCGCGTCACCACGGAGAGCCAGTGATAGAGCCTGCGGAGGGCGCGGCGCTCGCGGACCCCCTTCACAGCGACCTCGACCGCCCTGCCGGCTATGCGCACGCGCGCCGGCACGTAGCCTAGAGCCTCGACCGCGTCCGCTACGTCCTCGGGGTCGAGCCTGGGCAGCGCCCTGGGGTCGCCGCAGGGCCCCCACTCGCAGACCCAGCACGGCAGGCCGTGGGCATCCATGTTGGCGGAACACGACGAAGGGTAGACCTTCAGCCCCATGCTCCTTGCGAGGCTCGCGACCTTATCCTTGACATCGCGCTCCCTGATCGTCACCTGGTCGCGGCCTCCGCGGGGGCTCCGCGGCAGCCTGCTGACTATGGGCCCTACGTCGACGCCGCCTGCGCGGAGCCTCCTCAATATACCCGGGGTTACCCGCAGCGAGCCGGGCACGACGCCCCTCACGCCGGCCTCACGGGCCCGCCTCAGTATCTCCTCGGCGTCGGCGTCACTAACGCCCGGGATCAGCGGCCTGAAGAAGAGGGACACGTGCACCCCGCGTGCCGCTAGGTTTGCCATGGTCTCGAACCTCCTCTCCGGCGGCGGCGCCCTGGGCTCCAGCTTTGCCGCGTGCCTTAGCGTCACCACTGTTACCAGCACGCTCACCCTCGGCTCCGCGGCCCCCCTGAACCTCTCGGCGTCCTCCTCGTCCATGTAGGCCTTCGTCGCTATCTGGGTCGGGTTGCCCAGGTAGTCCCTCACGGCCCGCAGGTACTCCAGGGCCCTCTCGCGGGTCACCTCGAGGAATGGCTCCGTGACCGAGCCGAACGCAAGCATGGTGCCCTCGGGGCCCACGACGACGTAGGGGTTGACGGCCAGGGCGTAGGCCAGCTGAAGCCCCGTGAGCGGGTAGGGTCTCGGCCTCATCGGGAACCCCATGTCGGGCACGTAGCAGTACAGGCACGCATTGCTGCAGCCTATGCCCGTGTGCACGGTCATGCCGCACGCTATCGGCTCGCGGCGCGCGTGGTGGTCCTTGCGCGCCTCCTCGGCCTCACGCGGCTCCAGCTTCGCCTCCAGCCTCGCCGCCACCCTCTCCTTGCGCTTAACGAGCTCCTCAACCAGGCTGCCACGCACCCTAGCTACCGACACGCACCGACCCTCCCCGCCAACCCCGGCGCCGAGACGCTAAAATAGGGTAGCATGGGGAGCCGGGGGCCGGTGAAGCGACCTTTGTGTACGCTCTGAGCGAGTGGAGGCCCCTCCCCGAGATCCGCGTGCGCAACACCCTAGGGGGCCGCCTCGAGGTATTCAGGCCCGTCAGCCCCGGCGTCGTTAGAATGTACGTCTGCGGCCCCACGGTCTACGACTACACCCACCTGGGCCACGCGAGGACTTACGTAGCCTTCGACGCCATAAAAAGGTACCTCGCACTTAGGGGCTACAACGTGTTCCACGTGCAGAACATAACCGACATCGACGATAAGATAATCAACAGGGCGCGCGAGGAGGGCAGGGACTGGCGCGAGGTCGTGGAGACGTACACGAAGGACTACATGGAGGCCCTGGAGAAGCTCAAGATAAGGGTCGACCTGCACCCACGTGTGACCCAGCACATCGGTGAAATAATAGAGTTCATCGAGGGCCTCATAGAGAAGGGGCACGCCTACGTCGCACCAAGCGGCAGCGTGTACTTCGACGTCACGACCTACCCCCATTACGGCGAGCTCAGCGGCGTGAAGGACCCCCAGCAGTGGAGGCAGGAGGAGGAGTTCCTGAAGGAGAAGAGGCACCCGTTCGACTTCGTGCTGTGGAGGGCGTGGAAGCCCGGCGAGCCCTACTGGGAGTCGCCGTGGGGGCGCGGCAGGCCCGGGTGGCACATCGAGTGCAGCGTCATGTCCACCCGCTACCTCGGGAGGCAGTTCGACATCCACGGCGGCGGCCAGGACCTGATATTCCCGCACCACGAGAACGAGAGGGCGCAGAGCGAGGCGCTGCTCGGCAGGCCGTGGGTGCGCTACTGGCTCCACACGGGCTACCTCACCGTGCGCGGCGAGAAGATGAGCAAGAGCCTCGGCAACATAGTCCCCCTCAAGGACGCGTTCCGTAGGTGGAGGCCCGAGGTCATCAGGTTGTGGCTGCTTAGCGCGCATTACCGTACGCAGCTGGACTTCAACGAGGACGCGCTGGAGCAGGCTGAGAGGAACCTCGAGAGGCTCAGGCAGGTCGCCCAGGACCTCAAGAGGCTGGTCGAGACCGCGCAGCCGACCTACCGCCTCGACGAGCGCAGGCTGAGGCTGCTGCGCGAGGTCGAGGAGCTGCGGTACGGCTTCCACGAGGCGATGAGTAACGACTTCAACACCGCCGGGGCGCTCGCAGCCGTCCTCAAGCTCGCCAAGCTCGTCAACGCTGAGATAATACCGCTGGAGGACTACACGCTCGCGCTCAGGGCGTACAAGCTACTCCTCGAGTTCAACTCTGTGTTCGCGGTGCTGGACGACGTAATCGCCGCCAGGCCCGCGACGGAGGCGGAGAAGCTGGTGAGCGAGCTCGTGGACCTCATCGTTAGGATAAGGAGGAGGCACCGCGAGGAGAGGAGGTACGACATCGCCGACTGGATACGCAGCGAGCTCGCCAGGCTCGGCATAAGGCTGCTGGACTACCCGGACGGCAGGACCGTGTGGAGGCTAGAGCGCAAGTAGCTCCTTATTGACGTACGTCATCACGCCCAGGTTTATCCTCGCAAGCGCCTCCTCGACGCCCTCTCGGACCCCCTCGTCCGAGTAGCCACGGGCGTAGACGTAGAGTATGCGCTGCCAGCTGCGCGGTAGCTCCACGAAGCCCACGGGCGTCCACCCGGGCACGGGGAAGTCCAAGCTAACGACGACGGCGCCCCTCGGTAGCTCGCGTTCGAGCTTCGGCCTGAGCTTCTGGTTGACGCTGGTCAGCAGGTACATGTACACTATCCTCGCGCCCGAGATGTCGACGCTGAAGAAGTCGCCCTCGACGACCTTGACCAAGCCGGACACACCGCTGGCCTGGGCGCTGCGGAGCGCGCGGCGGGCCAGGTCGCTGCGTATCTCAACGCAGACCACGGGTACCGCGTGCCTCCTGGCTATGGCCACTGCCACCCTCCCGTCGCCGCAGCCCAGCTCGAACACGACGTCGCCAGGCCTCGGCCTCAGCAGCTCCACCACGACCGACACTACGTCGTCGTGGGTCGGCACCCAGGGCACGCTCGGCTCGCCCAAGAGCCTCCCCGCCGGCTCCCATCGCTGAGCCTAAGAGCCTCTGGATTAAGCTAGCCCGGTGGGGAGGAGGGAGGGGCTTGCTCGCGGCGCTGCCCGAGGAGGCGAGGCTGCTGACGCTCGTGGGCCTGGCGCTGGTGCTGGTCGGCCTCCTGCTCATCGCTATGGGGTTCGTGGCACCGGCCCTCACCAAGGGCGAGGGGCGGTGCCACGAACCCCATAG
>WAQM01000215.1 GCA_015520245.1 Pyrodictiaceae archaeon | reverse complement strand
GCGTCGGTGGTTATCATCACCGCGGGCCCCGGGGTACCGTCTCGGCGTAAAGGAGTTCCGCCCCGACCGCCCCGAGGGACTCGAGCCAGTCTAGTAACCTGCGGACGTTCTCGCCCACGAATATGGCCCCGTGCTGCGGGGCCACGATCTCTACCTCGAGCCCCCTGACGCGCTTGAGCCAGGCCCGTAGGGCCCTGGTGCAGGCCAGGTACCTCCTGTGGAAGGGCTCCATGTACTTAACGTGCTCCTCGAAGTTCTCCACGAAGAGGTACCAGCGCCCCTTGGGGAACACCGCAGCCCCTATGTCCGAGGAGAACAGCACTCGCACTACTGGATCGTAGAGGGTGAACTGGCCCGGCGAGTGCAGGAAGTGGGCCGGGATAGCTACGAGCTTCGACCCCCCAATGGATATCTCCATGCCCTCGTCGGGGATCTCGACCACGTCCAGCCCCTCCAGGGCCCCCAGGTGGGGGAGGAACCTGACCCACAGCCTAGAAATGTAAATCCTCGCGTTGGGGAAGAACTCGGTCACAAGGTTGAGCGAGCCGACAACGTCGGGGTCCTGGTGGCTGTAGAAGATTGCTACCACGTCGTCGGGTCTGACGAACTCTGTTACCGCGTTGAGCACCCGCTCGAAGACGAAGTAGCCCCCGGGGTCTATCAGCATCGCCTCGCCGCCGCTCACGATCATGTACTGGTTCGTCAGCACGCCCCGCTCCGCGTCGGCCTCGCTAAGGCCTAGCCACACGAACTTGTGGTCACCCTCCTCGGCAACAACGTGGGGCTTACGAACCCTCACGCTCATTGAGGTAGCACCTCCCGGGGCTTCGAGACGGCCGCGTAAACCTTGACCCTCACGAGCCCCTCGAGAGCGTTCAGGGCCCTGTCATCGCCCACGTACTCACGGCCATCAACGACCGCGTAGACCCCCCGGAGGGCGCCGTCGACGAATAGCAACCTAAACACGCCCCGGTCCCCTGAGCCCGACACGTAGACCACCGGGTACCTCTCGAGCAGCTTCTCCGCCACCAGCCTCTCCACGTACCCTACCAGGCCGCCCCGCGGTATCACCGCGAGCTCGTTCTTAACCAGGACGGACTTCATCACGAGCTTCGACACCCACGAGACCGACGAGAGGGCGTACGAGTAGTCGGCGCCGCTCCCGTCGACGGGCCTGACCCTCGCCAGGCGGGCGGCCTCCGAGACGAGGCTGTAGGCTATGTCCCTAACGTGCTTCGAGGCTACCCAGCGCCGGGGCCCGCGGTAGAGGCCGTAAACGTCGATCTCGCGCTTCCGCGCCTCGTACTCTATGACTATGGTGCTGCGCCTCCCTAGCAGTACGTGCCTTACCAGAGTAGGCGAGGCGCCGCCCTCGACCTTTAGCTTGTAGGTGTCACGGAACCTCAGAAGCAGCCTCGAGAACGATAGCGTGACCTCGTCGGCAGACCGCCCCACGACGTAGGGCAGCGACGAGAGCACGAACTCCCTATCGCCGAGAACGGCTAGCACACGTGTCGTCTCCACGGTGACGGCCCTGAAGGTGAATAGCTTGGTCAGGGTCATCGCTCCCGCCCACCGAAGCCCGTACAGGCTGGAACCCGCTTCGCCTCGGTAACATCTCCTCCTAAAAACCGTTACCGGTTCCGATACTAGAGCCACCCCAGCGACGCTAGCTTCTCCCTCACCACCCTCCTGACGCGGGGGCCCATAGGCTCGCCGAGCACGCGCTGCGTCAGCCTGCAGAAGCTGCACACGTCGCCCCGCGAGACGAGGCCGCAAATTGTGCAGGTTCGCGGGGTCCCGCCTTCGTCCGCCCCCGTAGCCGCAGCGCGCGACACGACACGCCTCAGGAACGATATCTTGGTGCCGGGATGCGCCTCCTCCACCCTGTTGAGGTAGTCCTTCGTCGCATCCTCGACCGAGTCCCGGGGCCTGTGGGGGCACTCCTCGTGGACGAAGGGCAGGCCGCGCATGAGCGCGTAGAGGAGCGTCTCCCTCTCGCTTACCTCGATCAGGGGCCTGATACGCGGCGCCGCGCCTGGCGCGGCGGGAGTGCGGGGCACCCACTTAGACAGCCTCTCCTGGTCCTGGTACATGAAGTCCTTGACTATGTAGGCCAGCGCGTCGTCAAGCGTATGCCCCGTGGCTAGCACGGCGCCCGCCTCGACCGCCACCGCGTTCATGACGTAGCGCTTGACGGTGCCGCAGACGCTGCAGGTCGCGCGGCGCGCACGCCGCGCCAACTCGTAGATCGAGGCTACCCCCACGAGCTCCTCCAGCGAGACCACCATCAGCTTCACGCCGAGCTCCCCCGAGAGCCTCTCGACGGCCTCACGGAGCTTGTCGGAGTACCCCTTGATGCCGAGGTCCATGTAGAGCATGAGCATTCTCTCGGGCGCCTCGCCCCCCAGGATGCGCGCCAGCAGCGCGGCGAGCGTGACGCTGTCCTTACCGCCCGAGACGGCCACGACCACCCTCTCGCCCGGCCTCAGCATCGCGTAGCGCTCCATCGTACGCCGGACGCGGCCTTCAATGTACTCCACGAAGTGCTTGGCGCAAAAGGCCGCGCGCGCGTAGCGCAGGTAGACCTGCGCCTCGGCACCGCACACGCGGCAGCGCCTAGCCGCCGCTGACCGCACGTATCACCGTCACCTCCTCGCCGTCCCTGACCCTCTCCCACTCCGGTACCACACGACCTCCAATGACTGCGACTGCCGCCTCCGCGCTCAGATTCAATCTCCTCAGCAGCTCGGCTACCGTGGGCTCGCTGTCGAACGTTAACTCGACCTCCTTCCCCTCGGGCTTCAGCCTAACCTTAACCCTTACCGGCAAGCCTGCTCACCACCTTGGCGATGCTCGAGGGCGTGGGCCTGGCCCCCTCCTTGTCGAGCTCCTTCAATATCCTCACGGCCTCGTTGGCTACCCGTATTGCATCGTCGACCCCCGCCTCCGGCACGAGCTCGTCCCTGAGCCTGTTGGCCACTGCCGCGCAGACGCAACCGGCCCGCAGGCCGTAGACGCCCGCCGCCACGAAGAGGGTGGCCGCCTCCATCTCGAAGCACAACACGTTCATGCTCCTGAGCTCCTCGAGCCTGCGCGAGACAGGAGACCACGTATAGCCCCGGTAGCCGGGCCTGGACTGGCCCGTGTAGAAGGTTGACGTGGAGGCCACTATGCCTACGTGGTATCTCGCGCCAATGAGCTCAGCCGCCTCGAGGAGAGCCATCAAGACGTCCGGGCTTGCCGCTGCCGGGTAGCCTGGCGGCGCGTAGTCGTCGCTCGCGCCCTCGAGCCTCACGGCCGCGTGGGCAATCACGAGGTCCCCGACGCGCACCTTCTCCTGGATGGCCCCGCACGTGCCCACCCTGATGAGCGTGTCGGCACCGGCCCTCGCCAGCTCCTCGACGGCTATTGACGTGCTTGCGCCACCTATCCCGGTGCTCACCGCCGCTAGGTCGACCCCCCGGTACCTGCCGATGGCCACGCGGAACTCGCGGTGCTGCCTCACGACGCGGACTTCGTCCCAGCGAGCGGCTATCGCGTCAACGCGCTCAGGCGCGCCGGGGAGCAGCACGTAGCGCGGCACCTCACCCCGCCCGACTGGGACGTGATAGTAGCGGCCTGCCACCACCGGCTCGGCTGCTCTCGCCGGCACGCCCGCCCCCGGCCCGCTGGTCGTCGGCAGGAGCTTTACTAGGGCTCCCCGGCTGCAGCGCTCACGGTGGCTGGGCCACGCCGCCGGAGCTGACCGTGGTGGTACCGACGTACAACGAGCGTGACAACATAGGACCCCTGCTGGAGAGGATAGAGGGGGCCCTCCGGGGCCTTGACTTCGAGGTCGTCGTGGTGGACGACGACAGCCCTGACGGCACGTGGAGGCTCGCCGAGGAGCTAGCGCGCACGAAGTACCCGTGGCTAAGGGTCGTCAGGAGGGTCGGTGAGCGCGGCCTCGCTAGCGCTGTGGTCGAGGGGTTCCGCCTGGCTCGCGG
>WAQM01000214.1 GCA_015520245.1 Pyrodictiaceae archaeon | reverse complement strand
CTCCTAGACGAGCTAGCGCTCGTGCTGGCCGTGGCGGCGCTCGCCGCCGCGCTGCTGGCGCTGGTGGGGCCCCGCTGGTACCTGCTGCTGCCGGCCGCCGCCCTCCTCGGCTTCCTACTGCTGCTCCTGGTCAAGGGGGTCGAGGCGCAGCTCAGGCGCCCGGTTGTGGGCATCGAGGCGCTCGTGGGCAGGGTCGCCCGCGTGGTCGAGGTTAGGGGCGGCGAGCTCGTGGTGGCCCTCGAGGGCGAGCTGTGGAGGGCCAGGTGCGCGAGGCCGGGGTGCGAGCTGGCGCCCGGGGCGGCCGTGAGGGTGGTCGGCTACGAGGGCCTCACCCTCCTCGTCGAGCCCGGCGACGGGGGGCGCGGGGCCGCCTAGAGCCAGCGTTTTAGAGGGGCTGGGGTACGGGTGGCAGGCTAGACACGGGCTGAGGTAGCGTGCCCACCAGGATCAGCGTGGGCTGGTTCACGTTCCTGCCCCTAGCCTTCGTCGGCAACCTGGAGGTGCCCTGGGTCCCCACCAGGTACGAGCTGATCCGCCACATAATGAGGGTGGCCAGGGTGGGCCCCGGCGACGTCTTCTACGACCTCGGCTGCGGCGACGGGCGCGTCGTCATAGAGGCCGCCAGGAGGGGGGCCCTCGGCGTCTGCGTCGAGATAAGGGAGGACCTGATACGCCAGGCCATGGAGGCGGCGAGGAGGGCGGGGGTCGCCGACCGCATCAGGTTCATACACGGCGACTTCCACTACGTGGACGTGAGCGACGCGACCGTGGTCTACATGTACCTGCTCACGCGGGTCAACGAGGCGCTCCGCCCCAAGCTGGAGAGGGAGCTCAGGGTGGGCGCCCGCGTGGTCACGCTGGACTTCGAGGTGCCCGGCTGGAGGCCCATCCACGTCGAGAAGCACCACACGGGGGGCCTCGAGAGGACGATATACCTCTACGTCCGGGGCGTGAGCGACGCGGTGTAGGGGCGCCTTGGGGGCCCGGGTGGCCCTGGTCTCGGGGGGCAAGGACTCGTTCTACGCGGCGATGCTGGAGCGGCCCGTGGACTTCGCGGTCGTGCTCGTCTACGAGTTCCCGCGCCCGAGCCCCCACCTGCTCAACCTGGGCAAGAGCGTGGAGACGCTCCTCGCGGCCGGGTGGAGGGTGGTCGTGGCCAGGCTGCAGCGCGGGAGGGAGAGGGAGCAGACGGCCAGGCTCCTGAGGGAGCTGGGGGCCGACGTCGTGGTCGCCGGCGACGTCCACGTGGAGGACCACCTCAAGTACATGGAGTCCGTGGCCTCCGAGGCGGGCGCGTCGCTGCGCGAGCCGCTGTGGGGCATGGACCCCGAGGAGCTGCTCTACCGCGAGGTCGAGGCCGGGATAGAGGCGGTCGTCGTGGGCGCCGAGCGGGGGCTCCACCGCTGGCTGGGCGCCAGGCTCTCGAGGGCGACGGCGCCGCTCCTGGCGCGCGACGCGCGCAGGCTGGGCTACGACCCGCTCGGCGAGCGCGGCGAGTACCACACGGTGGTGGTTAGCAGCCCGCTCCACGCGAGGCCCCTCGGCTACCGGGTCGCCGACGTGAGGGCCTACGGGGGCTACGCGGTGGCCCTGCTCGCCTAGGGCACGAGGACGGCCCTGCCCACCAGCCTCGACGAGGCGACGTCCTCGTAGGCCCTGTTGACCTCCTCCAGCCTGTACAGCCTGTAGAACGGCCTGACCGCCCCCTCGTGCACCATCCTGACCGCCTCCCGGTACTCCGAGGGCGTGTAGGCTGCCGTGCCCACCACCCTGAGCTCGCGCATGATTATCAGCGCGGGCCTCCTGATCTCGAGCGGCCTGCCCTCCACGTTGCCCACGAGGACGAGGGTCCCGCGGGGCCTCAGCAGCCTCAGCGACTCGTTCACCGTCGGCGCCCCCGCGATCTCCAGCACCACGTCGACCTTCTCGCGGAGGCCGGCGAGGTCGGTGACCGGGACGGCGCCGAGCCGCTCGAGCACGCGCGCCTTGGCGGGGCTCCTTGTGTAGGCGTAGACGCGCGCCCCCATCCCCACCAGGACCTGGACGGCGTGCACGCCGACGCCCCCTGAGGCGCCCGTGACCAGGACCCGGTCGCCGGCCCCGACCCCGGCGAGCCTGGCGGCGTGGAGGGCCGTCGCGACGCCGCAGGCGGCGGCCGCGTAGTCCGCGTACCTGTCGTCCGGCAGCTCGAACACGAGGTGCCTCGGCACGTACACGAGCTCGGCGTAGCCGCCCGGGACCCCCTCGCCCAGGATGCGGTAGTCGCGGCAGACGGTCGTGGTCCCCGCCTCGTCCATCGCCCTGAGGCACTCCTCGTCGACGACGGCCGGGTAGACGCCGACGGGGTCCCCGTCGAGCTCGCCGAACACCTCGTGGCCGAGTATGAGGGGCGGCCTGAGCCCTGGGAACCCGCCCCGCCAGACCACCAGGTCCCGCCCGCACACGCCGACCGCGCGGACGCGCACGGGCACCCAGCCGGGCCCCGGCGGCCGGAGCTCCACGTCCTCGACCGAGAGGGGCGCTCCGAACTCGCGCAGCACGGCGGCCCGGACCACGCGTGGGCCACCGGCCCGGGGGCCCGGCGGCCGGGAGATAAGGCCGCGGGGCGCGGCTCGGGCTCAGGGGCGGCGTGGAGGCTGGCGGCCTCGTCGAGGGCGTGGTCATCGTCATGGACCTGGACAGGTTCGGGGAGGTGGTCGAGGAGAGGGGCTGGAGCGAGTACAGCCCGAACCCGGCGACCGGCCTCATGACCCTCCTCGTCGAGCGCTTCGTCTCCAAGTGGCGGGCGGTGGTCGTCTACGGCCTGGACCCCGAGCGGGGCACCGAGGAGGTCGTCCTGGAGATCCCCCTGGTCGAGCCCGAGGAGGTGCTGCCGGACCTCGAGGAGATAAGGCGCAGGCTGAACGAGGTCGGGGTCGGAGTCACCATCGCTGTCGTCAGGGGGCCCGTGGGGCTGAAGCCGGCCCGCTCGAGGAGGGAGGCGTACTACGGCACGCCGGCGCGCAGGCTTGCGGTGAGGCTGCTGAGGGAGGCCAAGAGGAGGGGCGGCAACCGGGTGGTCGTGGGGTAGGGGCTCAGCCAGCAGCCCCACTCGCCATCGGCTCCCTCGGCTTTGCTACATCTCAGCACGGCCCCGGGCCGCTAGCCCGGCAGCGCCAGTGATAACCTCTCGCCCCCCTCCTCGAGCCTCCTCGCGACTATGAAGCCCCTCTCGAGCTCCTCGAGCGCGCGCTCGAACTCCGCGTAGCGGACCCTCATCCTCCTGGCCACCTCAGTGTAGGCCTCGCAGACGCTCACGCTGCCCCGCTCCAGCAGGAGCTCCACGATCGCCTCCTCGAGCCGCACCAGCCTCTCGACGTCCTCGCGCACGCGGGCCCCCCGGAGTGGGAGGGG
>WAQM01000213.1 GCA_015520245.1 Pyrodictiaceae archaeon | reverse complement strand
GCCTATGCCAACCCGCGGGGCAGCGACGGCTACAGCGAGGACTTCGCGGACGTGCGCGGCGGCTACGGCGAGGTGGACTACCGCCAGCTAATGGCGTTCCTCGACGAGGTGGTCAGGAGGTTCCCGGTCGACCCGTCGAGGCTTGGCGTGACGGGGGTCAGCTACGGCGGCTACCTCACCAACGTGATGGTGGCGAGGGCCCCGGAGAGGTTCAGGGCGGCGGTGAGCGAGAACGGGATAGCCGACTGGGTCTCGGACTACTGGGCCAGCGACATAGGCTACTGGTTCGACCCCGACCAGATCGGCGGCACGCCCCTTGACAACCTGGAGGAGTACGTGAGGAGGAGCCCCGCCTACAACCTCCCCGAGCGCGTGCCCACGGCGGTGATGCTGATCCACAGCATGGAGGACTACCGCTGCTTCGTGGACCAGGCGCTCGCGATGCACCTGGCGCTGCTACGGCGCGGCGCCCGCAGCAGGCTGGTGGTCTTCAGGAGGGGGTCGCACGGCCACGCGGTGACCGCCGAGCCCAGGCACAGGAGGAAGAGGCTGGAGCTCAAGCTGGCCTGGTTCCGCGAGCACCTCAGGCCCGGAGGCTGAGCCTCCTCAGCGCGTCCAGCAGCCTGCCCAGGTCGACCCCGTCCGCCAGCCTCGCCACGGCGAGGCTCGAGTGGCCGCCGATGTTCTCGGCCAGGCCCTCCCTCAGCAGGCCCACCGCGAGCCTGTAGGCGCTCTCGCCCCTCGACCTCACTATCAGCAGCCTCACCCCGTCGTCCCTCTCGACGAGCACCGCCACCGGCTGCCTCAGTATCTTGTAGAGCTTCGAGGCGAGGGCCGAGGCCCCGCGGCCGCTCCACTTGCCGCGAGCGTCCACGAACTTTATGTACCCGACGCGCCTGGCCTCGAACGCCAGCATCTTGGCCTTCTCCTCTATCTCCGCGTCGCTCCTCTTCGCGACCTCGAGCACCCTCTCGACGACCTTCATGTCGAAGGGGGTCTCGGCGGGCAGGGGGGAGGCGAGCCACAGCACCAGCCTCCTCCAGAGCTCCTCGTCCCTCAGCACCGTCGTCGCCTTCGAGATCGAGGCGGCGAGCCTAACCAGCTTGTCCTCGCCCCTCACCGGCCTGCGGTCCTTCTCCAGCACGCCGACTGCCCTCATGAACGCCTGGAGCCTCGGCGTGAGCTTGCGTAGCCCCATGCTCTGGAGCAGGCTGTAGGTCAGCACGGCCGTCGGCTTGTGGCCCACCAGGGCCTCCTCGGTCAGCTCGTAGAGCTTCGAGGACTCGTGGAGCGTCGCGTAGTGGTGGTCTATGTACACGAGCCTGGCGCCACTGCAGGAGCCGAGGAACCTCTTGAGGGCCGAGTACACCGTGTCCGCGAGGGGTATGTCCAGCACCACGAGGGCCTCAGGGCACCTCTTGCCCTCGACCGCCCTCGCCAGCGCGTCGGGGAAGCCGCGGGGGCCGCTCGGGTACAGCGCGACGTCGTGGCTGCCGCGCAGCGGGTACACCCCCTTGTACCTCTGGGCGTAGTATATCATCGCCGCCGACGTCGCGCCGTCGGCGTCCCAGTCGGCTATCACGACGACGGGGCTGCCGGCGAGGCTCCTCGGCCTGGACAAGCAGGTCCCCGGGCGCCTGGGGCTAAGGTAGGCCTCAAAATACGTCATCGGGGTGACCGAGCGGTGGGTGAGGCTCGGGGTGGGACGGCCCCGCTCATCCCGGCGCCCGGCGGCGCTTGGTCGCGAGGCCCTCCGGGGCTCACCGGCCCCTGCCCCCCTAATAGGGCGGGCCCCGGCTGCCAGGCCCGGGGCGGGGCCGTGGCGGAGCGCTACGAGTGCGAGGACCCTCCCTGCCTCCACGTGGTGGTCGACTACTCGCGCAAGGTGTTCGCCGTCTTCCTCGAGACCGCGGAGGGCGACATCATATACATACCGTTCGACAAGCTCGCGGAGGCCTACTCCAAGGCGTCGAGCCTGGTGTCGAAGAGGTTCCGCGAGGCCCGCGGCCGCGACGTCGACTACCTGGCCCAGGAGCACCTGGGGGCCGAGCCCGTCGAGGAGGAGTAGGCGGCCGCCGGCCAGCGCGCCAGCGTGGCCCGCGGAGCCCGCTTATACCTGCCCTGGCCGGGGCTAGGCGCGGGCCGGGTGCGGGGTTTTGGAGCGCCTGCCCGGTTGGACCAAGAACATCCTGTGGATAGACCTCACGAGGCGGACGTGGAGGGTCTGGCGCTACGACGGCGCGATGGCCCGCATGTTCCTCGGGGGCCGGGGCTTCGCCATCAAGATCCTGTGGGACTTCATGAGGCCCGGCGCTGACCCGCTGGGGCCCGACAACCTCCTCGTCTTCGCCGTAGGCCCGCTCACCGGCCTGCCGGGCCCCAGCACCGGCAAGCTGGTGGTGGCCGCCAAGAGCCCCCTCACCGGCGGGTACGGCGACGGCAACATAGGCTCGCGCGCCGCCCTCCACATGAAGGCGGCGGGCTACGACGCCATCGTCGTCGAGGGCGCCTCCGACAGGCCGGTTTACATCTACATCGAGGACGACAAGGTCGAGTTCAGGGACGCCGACCACCTGTGGGGGCTCGACGCGTTCACTGTCGAGAGGAGGCTGCTCCGGGAGCACGGGCGCGGCGCGGGCGTGCTCACCATAGGCCCCGCCGGCGAGAAGCTCGTGAGGTTCGCGACCGTTGTCTCCCAGGAGGGCAGGAGCGGCGGCAGGCCCGGCATGGGCGCCGTCATGGGCGCGAAGAAGCTGAAGGCCATAGTGATACGGGGCACGAGGACGCCGGAGGTCTTCGACGAGGACGAGCTGAGGAGGGTGGCCGCGGAGGCCCTCAGGGACATCAAGAGGAGCCCGCTCTACGAGGGCTGGATGAGGCAGGGCACCATGGCCACCATCCAGTGGGCCAACGCGAACAGCGTGCTGCCCGCCTACAACTTCAGGGAGGGCGTGTTCGAGGAGGCGGACAAGATCTCGGGCGACTACATGGAGAGGATCAAGATCGGGCAGAGGGGGTGCCCCAACTGCAACATGGTGTGCGGCAACATGATCAGGGACTCCGAGGGCCAGGTGGTCGAGCTGGACTACGAGAACGTAGCGATGCTGGGCTCAAACCTCGGGCTCGCCAGGCTGGAGGACGTGGCGGTGCTGAACAGGCTGGCCGACATGTACGGCGTCGACACGATAAGCCTCGGCGCGGTGCTCGGCTTCCTCATAGAGGCTGCGGAGAGGAAGCTGGTCGAGCTCGACGTCTCCTGGGGCGAGTTCCGCAGGATAAGGGAGCTGGCCGAGGACGTGGTCAACAGGCGCGGCGTCGGCAACATAGGCGCCGAGGGCGTGAAGAGGGCCGCCGAGAGGCTCGGGGGCTCCGACTTCGCGATGCACGTCAAGGGGCTCGAGGTGAGCGCGTACGACTGCCACGCGGCGCCCGCCATGGCCCTGGCCTACGCGACCTCCCCCATAGGCGCCCACCACAAGGACGCGTGGGTGATCGCGTGGGAGGTCAAGTACAACAGGTTCTCGTACGACCGCGAGAAGGTGCGCAAGGTCATCGAGCTGCAGAGGGTGCGCGGCGGCCTCTTCGAGGCGGCCGTCGCGTGCAGGTTCCCCTGGGTCGAGGTTGGCCTCGACCTGTCCTACTACCCGAGGCTCCTCAAGGCCGTCACCGGCGTCAGCTACACCATGGACGACATCTACACGATAGCCGACAGGATCTACGCCCTGATAAGGATGTTCTGGGTCCGGGAGTACGGCGGGTGGAGCGTGGAGTACGACATGCCCCCGCCGAGGTGGTTCAAGGAGCCGCTCACCAAGGGGCCCCTCAAGGGCTCCAGGCTAGACCGCGACCGCTTCCTTGAGATGCTGATGGCGTACTACGAGGAGCGTGGGTGGAGCCGCCGCGGCGTGCCTAAGCCCGAGACCCTGAGGAGCCTCGGCCTCGACGACGCCGCCCCTCTCGCCGAGCGCTACGCCTAGCGCCCCCGCGCTTTCTCGCGGGCCCCGCGCCCTCCACCTCCACGCTCTCGATGACCTGCCTGGCCTGCTCCACGAGGGCCCGCGCCTCGGCCAGCGCCTCGCAGGCGCGGCCGCTGCACGCGGCGAGCCTCTCCTCGACGTACGCCCTCACGGCCTCCACCGCGATGAGCGCGTCAGCCACCGTGCGGGCGGAGCGGCATGAAGAGGCCAGCCTCGCCAGCTCCGCGTCGACGCTGGCCAGCAGGCCGGCCGCCCTGGTGCACGCGTCGACGAGCTCCAGGGGAAGCTTGTTAGGGGCCTTCAGGCTACCACCCCACCCAACGCGCTGGAGGGTGGAGGCCGCGCCTTGATACTGGCCTCGTGGAGGAGCATTATGTGGATAGTGAGGCGCGCCGACATAGTGCTGGAGGTGCTGGACGCGCGGGACCCCATGGCGACGCGCAGCCGCAGGCTCGAGAGGATAGTCCAGTCCCTCGGCAGGAAGCTGATAATAGTCATCAACAAGGCGGACCTCGTGCCGAGGAGCGTCGCCGAGAAGTGGAAGAGGATCTTCGAGGACATGGGGTACAGGGCCGTCTACATGGCCGCACGCGACCACAAGGGCACGAGGGTGCTGAGGAGGGCGATCAAGGAGGTGGCCGACAGCTTCCCCGCCATCGTGGCGGTCACGGGCTTCCCGAAGACCGGCAAGTCGACGATAATCAACGCGCTCAAGGGCAGGCACTCCGCGTCGACCAGCCCCATACCGGGGAGCCCGGGCTACACGACGCACGCGCAGCTCTACAAGATCGCCGAGAACCTGTACATGATCGACACGCCGGGCATAATACCGGTCGAGGGGGGCGACCTCGAGGCCGTGATACGCGGCAAGCCCCCCGAGCAGCTGCCGGACCCGGTCAAGCCCGCGATGAAGCTGCTGGAGAAGGCGCTCCGCTACAACCCCAGGGCGGTCAAGGACGCCTACGGAATCGACGAGACCGACCCCTACAGGATCCTCGAGCTGATAGCGCTGAAGAGGGGGTGGAGGTACAAGACCACCGGCGAGCCGCTCGTGGAGGAGGCGGCGCGCGCCGTGATAAGGGACTACCACGAGGGCAAGCTCGTATTCTACGTGCCGCCGGAGGAGTACCTGTCGAGGCGGGCCAGGAGGCAGGGCGTCTTCGTCTAGCGGGCGGCCCGGCTTAACCCCGTCCGCTCCCCCGGTCCCGCGGGGGGCCGCGTTGGCCCACCTGTACGTGGTCATCACCGGCAGACCCGGGGTGGGCAAGACGACCCTCTTCCAGCGCGTGGTCGCCAGGCTCAGGAGCCGGGGGCTCCGCGTCGAGGGGTTCGTGTGCCCCGAGGTGAGGAGCGGCGGCAGGCGCGTGGGCTTCCTGATAAGGAGCCTTGACGGCAGCCTCGAGGCGTGGCTCGCGAGGGTCGAGGGCTGCGACGGGCCGCCGGTCGGGCGCTACCGCGTGTGCCGGGAGGCGGAGCGTGTGGCCCAGGAGGCGGTCGAGAGGGCGCTCCGCGAGGCCGACGTGATCGGCATAGACGAGATCGGGCCCATGGAGCTGAAGTCGCCGGGCATAAGGGCGGCCATACTTAGGGCCCTCTCGTCGGGGAAGCCGGGCATCTTCGTTGCCCACCGCAGGCTTAGCGACCCCGAGATCCTCCCGAGGCTGCGCCAGCACGGCGTCTGGTTCACGGTCACGGAGGAGAACCGCGACGCCCTCGTCGACCAGGTCTACGCCGCCGCGCTCGAGGCCGCGACGCGTCAGGCTAGTTAGCGCCCGGCGGAGCCGCCACCGCCCGGGGCGGGATGCCCGCGCGTTCCAGCGCTGAGCCGTGATGTGTAGCCCGGCATGCAGCTTCCGCCCCTGGGCACCGCCCCGCAGCGGGAAGCCCTATAGGGGGCCGCGGCCGGCCGCCGCGGCCGGGACCCCTCGTGGCCTCGGAGAGGTGCCGGGACTACGTCGTTAAGGTCGGCGACCGCGAGATAATGATAACCCCCGAGGTCCTCGAGGCGCTCCACGAGTACATCCACCGCCCCATGAGCCTCGAGGAGCTGGCCAGGAAGCTAGGGCTCGAGACCTGGGAGGAGGCCTACGAGTTCATAAAGAGGGTGCCCGCCTGGATCATGTGGATGCCCGTGACCTTGTGGAGGCTCAGGCTCGAGAAGGAGGGTTGCCTCCAGCCAGGAGCCTAGCCCTCTCCACCAGCCTGCCAGGAAGGTCGGCGCCCCAGGCCCCCCTCCACAGTGGGTGCGCGTCGGCCAGCCTGCGGGCGAACGCGCGCAGCCTGCCCAGCACCTCGCCCTCCCGGGGGCCGGGCGGCGGCCTCTCGAGCCTCCTACGCGACGCCAGCAGGTCGACTAGGCACCTGAGCGAGGCGCGCGAGTAGCCGCCCTCGAGCAGCGCCACGGCCGAGCGGCCGGTCAGCCTTCGCGCCGCCGCCACCACGGACTCCACGGCGCGCGCGAGGCCGCTGCACGTCACCCGGAGGTCGGCCAGCGGGTCGGCGAAGTGGGCGTCAGTACCGAGGGAGAGCACGACCGCGCCCGGGTTGTACGCCTCTAGCAGCGGCCCGACCACCTCCTCGACCACCGCCAGGAGGTGGCTGTCGCCGCTGCCCGGCGGGAGCGGGATGGCGACGTTGTAGCCGCGGCCGCGGCCCCGCCCCACCTCCTCGGGGAAGCCCCTGAAGGGGTAGGCCGTCCTCGGGTCCTGGTGCACGCTGACGTAGAGCACGCGGTCGTCGGGGTAGAAGATCTCGGCGGTCCCATCGCCGTAGTGGGCGTCGAGGTCCACCACGGCCACCCTCTCGGCGCCCCGCTCCAGCAGCAGGGCGGCGGCCAGCGCCGCAAAGTTCGCCAGGCAGTAGCCGCCCGGCCTCGACCTCGAGGCGTGGTGCCCCGGGGGCCTCACGAGGGCGAGCACGAGGCCGGCGCGCCAGCGGCCCCATGCCGCCTCGACTGCGCGCTCGACGAGCGCGGCCGCCACGCCTAGCGCGAGCCACGTCCCCCGGCCCACGTAAGTGCCGGCCTCCCCGTCGAGGTGCAGCCGGGGCTGCTACCTCGACGACAGCTCGCGCAGGGCCCGCAGGTAGCGCCCCTCGTGGACGAGCCCGAGGAGCTCGTGGCGGGGCTCGAGCTCCAGGAGCTCCAGCCTCGGGTGGCCCCTCAGCTCGCCCAGCAGGTAGGAGAGCCTCCACGGCGCCTCCGGCTCGGGCCGCGGCGGGCTGTGGAGCTCGGCGAGCCTGGGGTCGGCGTACGAGCGGGCGGCCAACGCTACCTCACGATGCTCCAGCACTGCGGCGTCTTCTCCATTATGACGCCCTCGCGGTAGAACGTCCTTATCGCCTCCTCGACGAGCTTCGACTCTATGCCCTCGGCCACCGCCCTCTCGACGATCTGCTTCAGCCTGGCGCAGCCCTCCTCGCTCTCGGACTCGAGCTCCTCTATGATCTCGATTATCCTGGAGTACTTCTGCTGCTTGCTCCTCGGCCTGCCGGTCATGATTATGTCTATGTCTATCTGGCCGCTCTCGATGTCCATCCCGGCCCTCTCGAGGAACGTCTTCATCAGCCTTATCGCGGCCTCAGCGTCCTCGACCGTCACCTCGCTCTTGAGGGCCATCCTGGCGTGCGCCTCGGCGAGCCTCGTGAGCGCCTCCAGCTGCCTCGTCGTTATGGCTATGGGGGCGTCCGGGTTCTCGGCGCTGACCTTCCTCATCTCCACGTAGAACTCCTCCAGGAGCTTGGCGGCCTCCGGGGTCAGCCTCGGCCTCACGTACCTCCTCGCGTAGCTTATGTACTTCCTCAGCAGGTCTGGGGGTATCTCCGGCCTGATCTTCTCCGCCTCCCTGTGCACGCGCAGCACGTAGGCCGCCAGCCTCCTGTCGTAGTCGGGGTTGGGCTGGTCCCGGAGTATGAAGATGAGGTCGAACCTGGACAGTATCGGTATCGGCAGGTTTATGTTCTCGGCCAGCGTGCGGTTGGGGAGGTAGCGGCCGAACCTCGGGTTGCCCGCGGCTATCACCGTCGTCCTGGCGTTGAGCCTCGCCACGATGCCCGCCTTGGCTATGCTCACCGTCTGCTGCTCCATCGCCTCGTGTATGGCGGAGCGGTCCTCATCCCTCATCTTGTCGATCTCGTCTATCGCCGCGACGCCTCCGTCGGCGAGCACGAGGGCGCCGGCCTCCAGGTAGTACTCGCCCGTCGTCTTGTCCCTTATCACGGCGGCCGTGAGGCCCGCGGCGGTCGCGCCCTTGCCCGTCGTGTAGATGCCGCGCGGCGCTATCCGCGCCGCGTACTGGAGGAGCTGGCTCTTCGCCGTACCCGGGTCACCGACTATGAGTATGTGTATGTCGCCGCGGATCCTCATGCCGTCCGGGAGTATCTTGGGCACGCCCCCGAAGAGGGCGAGCGCTATCGCCTCCTTGATCTCCCAGAGCCCGTATATCGCGGGCGCTATGCTGGCCACTATCCTCTTCCTCACCCAGGGGTCGCGGGCCAGGGCCCTTATCCTCTCCTCGTCCTCCCTGGTTATGACCACCTCCTCGAGAACCTTCTGCGAGACCTCGACGTGGTTCGCCTCTATGTAGAGATCGTATATCAGCCTCCTCTTGCTCGCGCTGTCCGGCCTCACCCTCACGACGCCCACGATGACGACGCGGTCGCCGGGCCTGGCGCTGTCCACGAGCTCGTCGTGGAGGACGACCTCGATGCTGCGGGGCAGCTGGCCCGACGGCACCTCCTCGGGCCTCTCCTGCACCACAACCTTCTGCCAGTCGACGAACACAGACCTCTCCGGCACGAGCTGGAGCTGGCCCGTCCTCTTGCCGCAGACCGGGCACACGGGGGGCTTCTCCAGTGTCTCCTCCTTGATCTCGCCCTCGGGGGGCCAGTCGAACTCGTGGCAGCCCTCGTCGCCGCAGTGGACGAACCTGGCCCTCACTATCTTCTCCTTCGGCTTCGTCGCCCTCACTAGTATGCCCTCGATCATCACGAGCTTGCCTATGCTGTCGCTCCTTATCCTGCGCAGCGGGGTGACCCTGGGCAGCCCGCGCACCCTGACCGCGAACCTGCCCACCTGCTTGGCGTACTCGGGCGCCTCCTGGGCCACCGCCTCCCTCAGCGCCTCGGACGCCTGCTTCAGCGCGTAGTCCGGCTGCTCTATGAAGGCCTGGGCGAGCCTGTTGTCGAAGATGTAGAGGTCGTTGAAGTCCACCACGAGGCTCCGCTGGCCCATCGCTACCATCTGCCTGATGCGCTCCTGGTACTTGTAGCCGGTCTTGTCCCTGAACGAGCGCAGGAACTCGTAGAACCGCTCCTGGACGTCCAGCAGCTGCTCGGCGGCCGCCTCCAGGGCCACGGCGCTCACCCCGAGCCCTCGAGCAGCTCGCCCATGACCTTCATCCAGCGCTCGAGGGCCCTCGTCAGCACGTCGAGTAGCACCTGCTCCTCCAGGGTCAGCTTGCTGTAGAGCTCTCCCATGGCCGTCGGGCTCCTCAGGCTGAGCAGTATCATGCCGACCCTCTTCGACAGTATCTCGCGGGTGTACTGAGCCGCCTTCGACCTCTCGTCGAGCAGCGCCGGGTCGAACTCGCGGCGCACCCGGGCGTCGAGCTCCCTCACGTACTCGGACACCTGCTGGTAGAAGTCCCTCGGCAGCTGCTCGAGCTCCGAAACCGTCCTGGCCGACGCTGCCGAGAAGTGGGCCCTCGCTATGTCGTTGAGCGTTATGGGCTGCTCCAGCGGCTCGACCACCCCCTCCTCCGCCAGCAGCCTGGCCAGCCACCTGGGCAGCTCGACCTCCGTACCCTTCCTAAGCTCGTAGACCGCGCCCCCCACCACGAGCCGGCCCGCGTCCCTTACCACCATCACCCTGGTCGTGGAGGCCTCGTAGGCCAGCCTGGCTAGCCTGAGGCCGGCCTCCACCGCCGAGGCGGGGCAGTCGAGGGCCTCATGCATACCTTCGCAGCCCGCTAGCAAGGTTTGTAGGGGCTCGCAGGCTTAATATAGGTTGGAGCACGACCCGCTATAGTACTAGCGGTAGGGGCCCGTCATGGCCTCACAGCTCAGCGAGCTACTGTGGGCCGAGAAGTACAGGCCGAGGAGCCTCGACGAGATCGTCAACCAGGAGGAGGTCGTGAGGAGGCTCAAGAAGTTCGTCGAGGAGCGCAACATGCCCCACCTGCTGTTCGTGGGCCCCCCCGGCACGGGTAAGACGACCGCCGCCCACGCGCTCGCCCACGATCTGTTCGGCGAGAACTACATGCAGTACATGCTCGAGCTCAACGCGAGCGACGAGAGGGGCATAGACACGATAAGGACGAAGGTCAAGGAGTTCGCCAGGAGCAGGACGCCACCGAACGTGCCGTTCAAGATAGTGCTCCTTGACGAGGCCGACAACATGACGGCCGACGCGCAGCAGGCGCTGAGGAGGCTCATGGAGATGTACACCGCGACCACGAGGTTCATCCTCATAGCGAACTACCCCAGCAAGATAATAGAGCCGATACAGTCCAGGTGCGCCGTGTTCCGGTTCACGCCGCTGAAGAAGGAGGACGTCATAGCGAGGCTCAAGTGGATCTGCGAGCAGGAGGGCTGCTCGTACACCGAGGAGGGCCTGGAGACCATTTACGAGGTCAGCGAGGGCGACATGAGGAGGGCCATAAACATCCTGCAGGCCGCCGCCGCGATAGGCAGGGTGACGCCGGAGACCGTCTACAAGGTCGTGGGGCTCGCCCACCCGCAGGAGGTCAGGGAGATGATAAAGCTCGCGCTCGACGGCCGCTTCACCGAGGCCCGCAACAAGCTCAGGCAGCTCATGATAAACTACGGGCTCAGCGGCACCGACGTTATCAAGCAGATACACCGCGAGATCTTCAGCAGCGAGCTCAAGCTGCCCGAGGACGTGAGGGTGATGATAGCCGACTACGCCGGCGAGATACAGTTCCGCCTCGTCGAGGGCGCCGACGACGAGATCCAGCTAAACGCGTTCCTGGCGTGGCTGGCCCTGCTCGGCAGGAAGCTACGCGGCGTCACGAGGTAGTCGGGCGTGGCGGGCGAGAGGCTGCCCTGGATCATCAAGTACAGGCCGAAGCGCATCGAGGAGGTAGTGGACCAGGAGCAGGCCAAGAGGCTCTTCATACCCTGGCTCCGCCAGTGGCTCAGCGGCAGGCCGCCCGAGAAGAAGGCCGTGCTGCTCTACGGGCCTGCCGGCGTGGGCAAGACCAGCCTCGTCGAGGCCGCCGCCCGCGAGTTCAAGCTCGAGCTCATAGAGATGAACGCGTCCGACTTCCGGCGCAAGGAGGACATCGAGCGCATAGCCAGGGTGGCGGCCACCCAGAGCAGCCTCTTCGGGCGCAGGAAGATAATCCTCCTGGACGAGGTGGACGGGATCTCCGGCACCGCCGACCGCGGCGGCCTCGACGCCATACTCGAGCTCATCAGCGTCACGAAGCACCCGGTGGTCATGACCGCCAACGACCCCTGGGACCAGAAGCTCAAGCCGCTCAGGGACGCGTCGCTGATGATCCCCTTCAACAGGCTCTCCGAGCGCGACGTGCTCACCGTCCTCAAGAGGATATGCGCGGCCGAGGGTGTGAGGTGCGAGGACGAGGCGCTGAAGCTCATAGCCTCGAGGAGCGAGGGCGACCTGCGCTCGGCCATAAACGACCTCCAGGCCGTCGCCGAGGGGTACGGGGAGGTCACGTCGTCGCTCGTCAGGGCCCTCATCGTTAGCAGGGACCGCGAGTACAGCCCATGGGAGATGCTTCGCAACCTCTTCATGTCCAGGTACGCCTGGCAGGCCAAGAAGGCGGTGACGCACACGAACCTCGACTACGACACGGTGCTGGAGTGGATCAACGAGAACATCCCGGTGCAGTACACGGACCCCGAGGACGTGTGGAGGGCCTACGAGGCGCTCTCCAGGGCCGACATATACTTAGGCAGGATCAGGAGGACGCTTGCGTGGGACCTGCTGTCCTACGTCTTCGACCTGGCCGGCCCCGGCGTCGCGCTCGCCAGGAGGAAGAGCAAGTTCCACTGGGCCAAGTACCAGTACCCCCAGAAGATCCTCATGCTGGCCAAGACCAGGGAGGCCCGCGAGGTGAGGGAGGCGCTGGCCGAGGCCCTCGCGAAGAGGCTGCACACCTCCAAGGCCACGGTGAAGTCGGACGTGCTGCCCTACCTCTCAATAATATTCCGCTACAGGCCCGAGCTCGGCGCGAGGATAGCGCTAGCCTACAACCTCACCGAGCGCATGGTGCAGTACCTGGCGGGGCCGGCGGCGGCCGAGGTCCTAGAGCACCTGAAGGCACTGAGGGAGGGGGCCGAGCGGCCGGCGCGGGCGGCTGCCCAGCCGCCAGCCACCCAGCGCGCGCCCGCCGCGCGCGCGAGCGCGGCCCAGAGACGCGGGCGCACGACCTCGACCACGGCGACCTCGAGGCGCAGGCGGAGGGGCGGCACCGCTTCGGGCCAGCGCACGCTGTTCTAGCCCTCCTTCCGCTTTTCGACGACCCTCACCTCCTCTATGACTGTGTGAGGGTACTGCCCCCTCTCGTCCTTCTCGTACTTCTTCACGAGGTCCCACACGTTCAGTAGGGCGACGGTCACGGCCGTCAGCGCCTCCATCTCCACGCCGGTCTGGGCGATTGTGCGCACGGTGGCGCGGCACCCGACGTGCTCCTCGTCCTCGACCCTGCACTCCACGTCGACGTGCGTGAGGGGGATTGGGTGGCAGAGGGGCAGCAGCTCGGGCGTCTTCTTCGCCGCCGCTATGCCGGCGAGCCTGGCCACGAGCGTCGGGTCCCCCTTCTCGATCTCTCCCCTGACTATCCTCTCGATCGTCTCGCGCCTCAGCCTTATCCTGCCGTAGGCGGTCGCCTCACGGTAGACCTGAGGCTTGGAGGTCACATCCACCATCCGCGGGGGCCTCAAGGGGGCGCCCCGCCTAGCCCTCCGAGTCCAGCCTCCTTATCAGCTCGGCGAGGGCCACGACCCTGGGGTCGGTCACGTTCAGGCTGAAGATCCTGAGCCTGCCCACCCTCCTCTCCACCACGACCCCGAGCCTCACGAGGTCCTCAAGGTGCCTCTCGACCAGGGCGTAGCGCAGCCCGGTCTCCCGTACTATCTTGGTTATGTTGGCCTCGCCCTCGCGCAGCAGCAGCTTTATTATCTTTATCTTGCCCTTGCTGCCGAGGATCTCGCTACTCGGGCTGCTCACCACGCACCGCCTCGACCAGCTCCATTATCTTCCTCTCGAGCATGTCGAGCGGGCCGACGCTGATGCCTATCAGCGTGCTGCGGCCGCGGTAGCCCTTGCCCGACGGCTTCGCATCTATTATCCCCAGCCTCTTCAAGTTCATGACGTACTCGTAGACCTGCGTGTGCTTGCGTGGCCTCAGGCCGAGCTCCTCGCATATCTGCTGGTACTCGCGCTCCACCTCGCCCATCCTGGCGTAGGGCTCGCCCTTCATCCTGAGCACCCTCACGGCGGCCAGCAGCACAAGCAGCTCGTGGAGCTGGAGGTACGGCAGGCTGTCGATGGTGTGGACCAGGCTGGGGGTCGCGTGGCTGTGCGCCCTCCTCACGTGCTCTATCGTGACTCTCTGGGCGCCCTCGCGGTCCGCTATCTCGCCCGCGAGCAGGAGTATCTCGAGGGCTAGGCGCGCGTTCCCCGTGCCGCCCCGGTCCACGCCCACGATCTCGGCCACGTAGGAGAGCACGTCGTCGGAGACCGCGCCCTCGTAGAACGCCTCCTCCGCCCTGTGCTTCAGTATGTCGTAGAGCTCGCGGCTCGTGTAGGGCTTGAAGTATATTATGTTCCTCATGAGGTAGCTCTCGGTCGCCGCGTCGAGGAGGCCGAGGTTGCTCATGTCCCTGGCTATGAATATGAAGTTCACCCTCTTGGTCAGCTCGGGGTGCTCGTCGTACGTCCTGACCAGGAAGTAGACCGCGTCGCTGCCCGCCACGCTTATGAAGTAGTCGAACTCGTCGAGCGCTATTATGACGTACTGGTCGCGCTCCTCGAGGTGCTTGAGTATCACCGAGTACATCTCCTGGGCCGAGAGCCCGCGGTGGGGGACCGGGACGCGCAGCTGCCTGCTGATCTCCTGCATCACCAGGTAGAGGCTGCGGTCCCTGTGGCAGTTCACGTGGACGTACTCCAGGTTGATGCCCCTCTGCCTGGCGAGGTACTTGAAGTCGCTACCGAACCTCCTGGCGGTCACCGTCTTGCCGGTCCCTATGCCGCCGACCAGCAGCACCCTCTGCGATATGGTGCCCGGCTCCACGAGCAGGAAGCGGAAGTACTCGGCGAGCGCCCTGAGCTGCTCCTCGCGGTGGGGCAGGTAGGGCGGCAGGTACTCGGGGAACAGCTTCTCCTTGCTCTTGAACACGCTGGGCTTGCCCAGGACACTTTCGATCACGTCGCGTGCGCTAGGCATAGTTTCGGGCTACCCCAGGCCTCCTCCCCCGGTACTACCTTTTCAAGGGTTCCAGCTCCTCCTCCACATGTCCACCCTGTCCTCCCGGTCGGGCACCACGCCCGCGACCCCGACCGGGCAGAGGTACTCAACCCTCGCGAGCCAGCCCGACCTCCTCCTGACGCCGTAGGCCGTCGCTACGGCCTCCTC
>WAQM01000212.1 GCA_015520245.1 Pyrodictiaceae archaeon | reverse complement strand
CCGTCGTCAGCGTCGAGCAGGCGAGGAGGGAGCCGCGCAGGACCGTAACGGTTAATGTCGAGGGCACGCTCAACGTGCTGGAGGCCGCGCGGATCCTCGACGCCCGTAGGGTCGTGTACGCCTCCAGCGTCGCGGTGTACGGCGAGCCGATGTACCTGCCCATCGACGAGAGGCACCCCAGGAACCCCAGCAACCTCTACGGGGCGACCAAGGCGGTGGGCGAGCTGCTCGTTGAGCAGTACGCGGGCGAGTACGGGCTGAGCGCAATGACGCTGCGGTACTTCAACGTCTACGGCCCGGGCATGAAGCCCGGCCCCTACGCCGGCGTCGTCTACCGCTTCATCGAGGCGCTGCTGAGCGGCAGCCGCCCGGTGATTTACGGGGACGGCAGTCAGACCAGGGACTTCGTCTACGTCTACGACGTCGCGAGGGCGAACGTGGCGGCCCTCGAGTCCCCACACGTAGGGGTGGTCAACATAGGCTCGGGCGTCGAGACGCCGGTTATCGAGCTGCTGAAGCTTATCGCGAGGCTGGCCGGCGTGGACGCGCCGAGCCCCCTCTACGCGCCCCCCAGGCCCGGCGACGTTAGGCGTAGCAGGGCGAGCATAGAGCGCGCCCGCGAGCTCCTCGGGTGGTCCCCCTGCGTGGGGCTCGAGGAGGGGTTGAGGCGCACGATCGAGTACTACCGGCGCCGGATCTCCGGCAGGGGTTAATACTCTATCGCGTGGCCGCGGGGAGCGGGGACCAGAACTCTTGCCCCTGGTCTCGATCAAGGTCGTCCCCCTCGGCGTGGGGACCAGCATCTCCAGGTACGTCGCCCGCGTGGTTGCGCTCCTCGAATCCAAGGGCTACCGCCCCCAGGTGACGGCCGACACGACGGTCCTCACCGTCAGCGACGTGAGCGAGGTGGGGGCGATAGTCAAGATGGTGCACGACGAGCTCTACAGCATGGGGGTTCAGAGGGTACTAACGATAGTCATGATCGACGACAGGCGCGACGTCGAGGAGAGGAGCCCGGAGGAGATCGTGCAGAGCGTCGTCTCGAAGCTCGAAGAGGAGAGGCGCCGCATCAGCCAGGTAAGAGGTGTGATGTGACCCTCGCTAGAATCATGCGGGCGGCCTCGATCTCAGCGGGGCTCGGCGCGGCCAGCCTATGAGCCAGGAGCACGGGCGCCGGGTGTTCGAGCCCTCGCGGCACGAGTGACGGCAGGAGGGCGAGAGCGTCGTCAGCCTGCCCGCGCGGCACCTCCAGCCTCCTGGCGGAGGCCCACCACCTGGCCATAACGTAGTAGACGGCGGGCCTTAGCGCAGCGTAGTGCTCGGCCGCGGGCGAGGCGAGGGGGAGGGGGCCCAGCACGGCGAAGCACGATGAGCGGGCCTCCCTCAGCGCCGTGCCTAACACAGCCGTCGCGAGCTCGGCATCACCGAGCTGCGCGGGGAGGGCTCCCAGCACGCTCGCCAGGGCCCTACCCGAGAGCCTCTTGGCGTAGCCCAGTAGGAGCACGCCCCTCCGGACGAGGTCCCGCAGGAGCCCCGCTCTGCGGGCATGGTAGCGGGGCAGGCGGCTGCGCGCCAGCGCGCCCCGGGGCTCGTGCGGGGGGTCGGCGAGCGGCCCGTCGACGACAACCACCTCGACACCCTCGAGCTCGCGCGCGAGCGCGGCCTCAGCCATGAGCGCGGCGAGCGAGGCTAGCTCGTGGACCTCGTCCTCGGGGCTCCCTGGCGAGTACACGATGCCGTCGCGCGAGCCGGCTAGCGCGCCGCCCGCAACAGCAACGGCACGGTAGTAGTATACGGGGGTGAGCCCAACACGACCGACGAGCCCGTACCACCCGTCGACGCCCGCCCAGCTCGCGTCCCGGCGGTCCTCGCAGCTTAGGAGCTCGACGAGCCCTCGGTCCGCGAGCTCGCGAGCTGCGCGTGAGGCCCACGCTACTAGCTCGCGCACGTTGCTCTCGAGCTTCCGCGCGACCTCGGCTACGGCGAGGGCCAGGCTCGGGTGCGAGGGCATAGCCGTGGCCTCCCGGGGCTAGAGCTTGGGCTCCACTATGCCCCTCTCGATCAGGGCCAGCAGGAGCCTCCTCGTGCGCTCGGGGCTCAGCGAGAGCTCCCTGGAGAGCTCCCTGACCGCCTCGGAGAAGAGGAGCTCGCCGCGCTCGCGCTTGGCCCTCACCAGGGCGCGGTACGCCCTCACCTCGAGCTCGCTGAGCACGCCGCTGCCGGCGACGCGGGCTGCCAGCTCCTCGACCAGCCTCTGCAGCTCGGGTAGGCCGCGCAGCGGGTCGTCAACCCTCAGCTCCACGCTCTCGCCGAGGAGCCTGGCCAGGGCCCTGGCCTCGTACTCCAGCCTCGAGGCCTCGCGCTCGGCGGCGCTCCTCAGGCTCTCGAGCAGCTGCCTGGCCGACGCTAGGGCCGACCGCAGCCTCCCCAGCTCGTGCTCTATAGGCTGGATCAGGGACTCGGCCCTCTCAAGGCTCACGCCACTCACGAGCGCGGCCAGCCTGGCACGGTGCTCGGCGAGCGCGGCCGCCAGCGCCCTGAGGGCCTCCGCCTGCTTAGCGAGCGGCGTGCTGGCGACGAGCGCCTCGGCGCTCCGGAGCAGCCTCTCGGCGGCCTCGGCCTCGCTCAGCACGCCCTCGGCCTCTGCCTTCAGCTTGCCTAGCCTCTCAGCGACGCTAGCAAGGCGCGCGACCTCGGCGATGCGATCCAGGCTCCTTCTCCTCCACTCCTCGACGAGCCCCTCGACCTCGGCCAGCGTGAGCCTCTCCTTGCTAGCGGCGAGCGTGGCCGGCGCTACGGGTACCTTGATCCCGGCCTCCTCGACCTTCCTCCTCAGCTCGGCCACCTGCTCGACGACCTCCCGGACGCGCGCCACAAGGCCGTTCAGCCTGCTCACCGTGTCCAGCACCCTGCGCGAGACGACTATGTCGCCGTTGGCGAGCTCGACTAAGCCGAGCCTGCTCAGCTCGCTGTATATGAGCCACAGCTTGTAGTTGAACTCGAACACCGGGCCGTAGCCGCCTATGTAGAAGGGCGTGTGCCTGCCGGGCTCCTTGACGCTCCTGGCCAGCGCCTCCTCCCAGAGCTGGGCGACCGCCCGCTCGAGCTCCTCCTCGGTGAACGTGCGCGAAGCGACCTCGTCGATGAGCGCCAGTCCCTTCTCCAGCGCGCCCTCCTCCTCCACGACGACGGCCACTCTGCCCCCTACGACGTGGCTGGCGAGCAGCTGCTCGAGCAGCCTGCGCAGCGCTCTCACCTCCTCGAGGACCTCGGCCAGCCGCTGCCTGACGCTCAGCGCCTTCTTGCTCGCGGCCTCGGCCCTGGACGCCAGCTCGTTAAGCGCGTACTCGGCGACGTCTATAACGGCCCTGGAGAGCCTGAGGCTCATGAGCACGTTGCCGGCCCGGAGCGCGGCCTCCGCGGCCTCCAGCACGGCGGCGAGCTTCTCGGACAGCCTCTGCGCGACGCCGACCCTGTAGTCGCGTGCCTTGGCGGAGACGACGAAGCCCCACTCGCGCAGCACGTGGTGAGCTCGGAGCCTCTCGAGCAGCTCGCGCGCCCTCTCGAGCAGCCTGCGCGCGGCCTCGGGCGTGTCGGTGAGCCTCACCCTGCTGCGGTCCGGGTCCACGCGCCTGCCCTGCACCTCCACGAGGCCCCGGTAGTGCAGGCTCTGCAGCAGCATCCTCCGCGTGCCCGGGTTGCGGGCCGCAACCACGAGCAGCGACCACAGCTGGGAGGCGGGGACCCAGTCGCTCCGCGCGCCCAGCTGCTCGAGGGCCTTGAGCACGGACCTCTCGGCGGGGCTCAGCACGTCTATCCTCAGCTCCCCGTCGACCCTCTCCAGGAAGCCGTTGGCCGCGAGGAGCGCGGTGTAGCGCTCCAGAGTCGTGAGCTCGCGCCTGTCGATGTCGGGGCTGAGGAGCCCGCGCGACTCACCGTGGTGTCTATGGATGTGGTAGCGCATCACGTACTCGTGGGCGGCGTTGAGGGCGTCCTGCGGCCTCGCCTTGGGCGCGGGCACGACCAGGTAGTACCGCAGGGCGCCGGCCAGCTCGGTGGGCTTCTCGACGTCGTAGCCCAGCTCGGGGTCCCGGATCACCAGCGGGGCGCCGCCCACCCCCTCCTCGAGGGCCCTCTTGACGCGGCGGCCGGGCTCGACCTCGTCGAGGAGCTGCCTCAGCACGGCCTGCAGCCTCAGGGGGTCGAAGCCGAGGCCCTGGGCGGTCCGCGGGTTCGAGAGCCCGGTCGCGGCCTCCAGCGCCCTCTCCAGGCTCCCCGCGGCCTCCAGCACCTTGAGCCCTAGCACGGTCAGCCTCAGCCTGGAGAGCAGGGAGGGCACGCCGGCGACGACGACGCGGGTGAACAAGCTCTCCTCCAGCTTCTCGATCCTGCGCCTCGCCTCGTCCTCGATGCCGCCGTAGGCCAGCACGAGGACGGCGTGCGGCCTCCAACCGCTGAGCACGGCGGCGGTCACGGTCGACTCGATCCTGCCCACCTCCTCCTGGGTCACCTGGCCGGGTACCGCGTAGACGAGCAGCCTCGCGGCGGCCTGGAGCCCGGGCAGCTCGACCGCGAGCCTGGCGGCCGCGTCGCCGAGCGGCTGGGGCCCCTCGACCACGCGGGCCTCGGAGGCCAGGAGGGCGACGGCCGCGACCAGGAGCGGCTGGCGCCCCCGCTCGCCGTAGGCGCGCCTGTTGAGCCTAAGCCTCTCGGCCCTGTCGGCGATGAAATCGAGGTAGGCGAGCTCGGCGGTCGCGTAAAGGCTGCGGGCCAGCTTGGGGCTCAGCAGGTAGGCGGTGGGGCCCCGTAGCCCGCGCAGCCTCGAGGACAGCTCGACCGCTATTCTGTCCACGAGGG
>WAQM01000211.1 GCA_015520245.1 Pyrodictiaceae archaeon | reverse complement strand
CTTGAGTGCCCTGTCGCGGGCCTCGGCGGGGTCGGCGAGGCCGTGCGCCACCAGGGGCTCGGCCACGGCGTCTCCCACGCGCTGGAGGGGGTTGAAGCTGGCGAAGGGGTCCTGCGGCACCAGCTGCATCCTGCGCCTCAGCGGCCTAAGCTTCCTCTCGGGGAGGGCGGTGATGTCGACCCCGTCGAAGACAATGCGCCCCCCGGTGGGCCTGTAGAGCCTCAGCACTAGCCTGCCCAGCGTGCTCTTCCCCGAGCCGCTCTCGCCCACGACGGCTACCAGGTCGCCGCGCTCCGCCTCCAGAGTCACGTCCTCGACGGCCCTCACGACGCCCCTCAACGTGTAATAGTAAACCGTCAGCCCCTCGATGGTCAGCGCCGGGGTGCCCACGGTAACCGCCCGCGAGCGGGCCGACCGGGCCGCCGGCTAGGCCGCCCGCCTCCTAACGGTTTCGCTCAGGCCCTCGCCTATCAGGGCGAAGCCCGCGGCCAGGAGGGTTATCATGGCACCGGGGGCCACGGCCAGCCACGGGTAGTTCATTGCGAACTTCCTGCCCACGTACAGATCGTAGCCCCAGTCGGGGGTAGGCGGCTGGACCGACAGCCCCAGGAAGCTCAGCGCTGCCTCGGTGAGCACAGCGTCGGCCGCGCTTAAGCTGAACACCACGGCTATCGTGGGGGCGAGGTGGGGGGCTATGTGCCTGAGCATGATCCTCGACGCCGGCAGGCCCAGGGCGCGAGCGGCCTCTATGTAGGGCTGCTCGCGTAGGCTCAGCACCTGCCCCCTCACCATCCTGAAGTACGTCGGCACGTAGACGACGGCTATGGCTATGGCTGCGTTCTCGGGCCTGGGGCCCAGCGCTACGGCCAGGGCTATAGCCAGCACGAGGCTGGGGAACGCGTAGATGGCGTCCATGACCATGCTGAGCGCCCTGTCGAGCAGGCCCCCGTAGTAGCCGCTGACCAGACCCAGGGGGACGCCAACGGCCATGCTGAGCGCCACGGCCGTGAGCACCACGTAGAGCACGGTTCTCGCGCCGTAGACGATACGCGCCCACACGTCCTGGCCCAGCTTGTTCGTGCCCAGCGGATGCTCGGGACTAGGAGGGGTGAAGGGCTCGGCCACGGGCTCTGTGGGGTCGTAGGGGGTCAGCAGCGGCGCGGCGGCAGCCATGAAGACCACCGAGGCCACTATCGTGAGGCCCGCGTAGACGAAGCCGCGGCCCGGCAGGCCGGCCCCCCTTAGGCCCCTCAGGGCCGACGCCAGGGCGGCGCCGAGGACCTCCACGCGCCTCACCCTCAGTACCTGATCCTCGGGTCGAGTAGCGCGTAGATCACGTCGACCACCAGGCTGACGACGCCGACGAAGAATGCGAAGACAACGACGACGGCTTGTATCGCGGTGTAGTCGCGGTACATGACCTTCTCAACTAGGTACGTGCCTATGCCGGGCCAGTCGAACGTAGTCTCCGTCAGGACCGCGCCGCCGAGCAGCAGGGCGAACTGGAGCCCCGCGTAGGTCACGACGGGTATCACGGCGTTGCGGAACGCGTGTGCGAGCACCCTGCGCTCGCGAACCCCCCTCGCCCTGTAGGCGAGGACGAAGTTCGATTCGAGGACCGCCACCAGGTGGTTCCTGAGGAGCCTGGTGTAGGGCCCGCTGAGCACCACGCCGAGGGTCAGGGCGGGCAGCACGAGGTGGCTGATGGCGTCCCAGACCGCCTTGGCGTTGCCGGCCAGGATGGCGTCGACCAGGTAGAACCCGGTGACCCTGGGCACCTCGATGGCCACGGCGGGATCGTAGCGGCCGCTGACTGGCAGGAGGCCCAGCTTGACTGCGAACACGTACTGGAGCAGGAACCCGAACCACGGGATGAAGAGGGTGTAGCTGACCGCGCCGTAGACCCTCATAGCCTTGTCAAGGGCGCTGTCCCTCCTCACGGCCGCCGCGAAGCCTGTGGCGAGCCCCACCGCGAGGCTGACGACCATCGCGGCGACCGCGAGCTCTATCGTCGCAGGCAGCCTCTCCGCCAGGTCGGCGGCTATGGGGCGCCCCCTTATCACCAGGCTGTACCCGAAGTCGCCGCGGAGCACGCCCCACAGGTACTCGAAGTACTGGGCCACGAGGGGCTTGTCCAGCCCCAGCTCCCTCCTTATCTCCTCGAGCACCTCCGGCGGCACGTGCTTGGTGCCCAGGGCGGCGAGGACGGGGTCCCCAGGCAGTATCCTCAGCACGATGAACACGAGCGTGTAGAGGATGAGCACGGTCGGGACGATGAGGGCGGCCCTGATGGCAATGTAGCGGAGGAGCCACATGGCGCGGGCACCGGCGGCCCTCGGAGCGGGGGCCGAGCGCCGAACTTAAAGCCTCAAGGGATCCCCCTACGGGCCCACCCGGCGGGCGGGGTCTGTCTCTTATACACATCT